>CAZZWW010000390.1:0-2613 GCA_964657815.1 Vulcanimicrobiota bacterium
CTGGAGATCGAGTTTCTAAAGGGGGCTTTGAGAAGCGCACCACGGCCGAGAAGCGCGACTACGTCCGTCACGGCCGGCCCGATGGCCTCTCCCTCGCGCAAGGATGTCGTCTGATGGCTCTGCCGCGCTCGACTTTCTACGACGTCCCTGTGTCCGACGCTTCGGACCAAGCGATCGTCGATGCCATCCGTGCCATCTGCGACAGCTTCGAAAGCTACGGCTATCGTCGCGTTGGCGCTGCGCTTCGACATCAAGGCGTGGTCGTCAACGGCAAGAAGATCCGCCGGCTGATGCGCGAGCATGATCTGCAGCCCAGACGTCGGCGGCGCTACGTCGCGACGACCGACAGCGACCATGACAGCCCGATCTATCCCGACCGCGCACGCGATGTCGTGCCTGTCGGCCCGAACCAGCTCTGGGTGGCCGATATCACCTACATCGCGATCGCCTCGGGCTTCGTTTATCTCGCCGCGATCCTCGACGCCTGGTCGCGGCGCGTCGTCGGCTATGCGATCAGCAGATCCATTGACGCCCGCCTCGCAACAGCCGCCTTGAAGGCTGCGATCCGATCACGAGACCCGCCACCCGGCTGCATCCATCACTCCGATCGCGGCTCGCAGTACGCATCCGCGGTCTACAGGCAGATGCTCGCCGACCACGGCCTTGTCGGGTCGATGAGTCGGCGCGGTAATCCATACGACAACGCCAAGGCGGAGAGCTTTATGAAGACGCTCAAGGTCGAGGCCGTGTATCTGATGGACTACGAAACCACGGCGGACGTCACCGCTGACCTTCCGCGCTTCATCGACGAGGTCTACAACACGAGACGCCTTCACTCAGCGCTCGGCTATCTCAGCCCCGCGATGTTCGAGGATCAACACGCCCAGCTCTCGGTCAAACCTGCTGCCTGATGCTGTCCACTCGAAGGGGCGCACTCCAATCAGGGGTCAACATTTGGGTCTGACGCAATCTCGATGATGGACCGCCCCTCTCAGGCCGCACCGATCAGCCTTGCCTCCAACAGGTCGACTTTCGCTCGGCCGTACATCTGACGCTTGACCATCTTCAGCTTGTTGATCTGGCCCTCCGTCTGTCCGTTCGACCACGGCTCGACAATGGCGGCGCTGACGGCCGCCTTGGCCTTGGTGATGCCGGCGGCGAAGGAAGCGAGCAGGCTCGGGCCAGCGTCGACGAGCCAAGCCTCGAGATCCATCTCGACCTTCGTTCGGATCATGGTGTGGAAGCGCTCGACGAGCGTGCGGGCCTCTATAAGCGCGACGACCCCCGTTTCGATCGCGACGACGATGATGCTCTCGGCCTTGCTCAGATGATTGCGCGCCATCGTGAGCAGCCGAGCGATGGTCCTGGCTGACGGCACTTTCCGCATCTGATGATCGCTCACCGTCTCCGCGCGACGGCGCCGTGTCGCCCATTCTCGTACGACTCGTTCCGAGCCGCCAAAGCCGCGGTCGCGCAGACGGCGCCACAGCTCGGCGCCCTTGCGGCAGCCGCTTTCCCACTGGGTATCGAGCCAGGGCAGATAGGCTTCGAGCGTGCTCTGCCGAACACGGAACACATCGGACCTGTGGCCCCTTACAACCTGGCGCACGAGGCCACGGCTATGACCGGTCTCGCGGACGATCCGCTTGATCGAAACACCTTGCCTGGCGAGAGCCATGATGTCGGCGTTGGTCTCCTCGCGACGAAGGTATCCTTCGTACTGGAGCCTCTCGGCGCAGGTGAGCAGGTCCGGATCGATCGTCGTGGCGCCGAGCGCCGACCTGATCGCACGCATCGACTTGCGCACGGCATCGAGGAAGGCGCCGCTCGCGTTCTCGAAGAGGTGCCAGCGGTCGGCGACCTGAAGGGCGTGAGGGAGCGCCTTGGCCGCCGCCTCTCCGTAACCGCCGCCTCGGTCGCGCGACACGACTTCGATCTCGGGATGCGCGCCGAGCCAGGCTTCGATGGTGGCCCTCTCTCGATCGGGCAGGAGCGCTACGACACGCCGCCGCTCCAGATCGCAGACGATCGTCCCGTAGCGATGGTTGCGGCGGAAGGCCCAGTCGTCGATGCCGATCACGCTCAAGCGTCCGACGTCGGCCCGCGCACGGCGTCGAACGACGCGCAGCAGCGTATCGTTGCTGACCGGCAGCATGAGCCGCTTGGCGAAGGACGCGGCGGGGCGGCCGCCGAGGGCTAGGCCGAGATGATGGACCAGCCCTTCCAGCCGCGCTGTCCTGCGCGAACGCATTGGAATCACAGCCTCGTCGAAGCGTTCGGCGAAGATCCGTCTGGGACATCGCGGCTGCTCGCAGCAGAACCGCCGCGTTATGATGTGGAGCCGAACCAGCCGTCCCGAGCATGGCAGATCCGAGACGCGCCGAACGTAGCGGCTGTGGATGCGCCGTGACGGTGATGCACAGAGCGGGCACGCGACGACGCGCGCTTCGGCGCGCACCAGCAGGCGGATCTCATCGCCGACGCGCGTCTCGCTCTCGACGATCAATCCGCGCGGGATCAGGGACGCAATCCGACAGCTGGCTCGCATGGTGCTGATTCTCCTCGAACAGCGCCAAGCCAGCGGCAAACATCATCAAATGTGAGTCAGACCCA
>CAZZWW010000391.1:0-2611 GCA_964657815.1 Vulcanimicrobiota bacterium
GGCCGCGATCCCGGTGGCTTCTACTGAGCTTTATTTGGCAAGGCCTGTGCAGGGATCGAGCACCGAGCGCGAGACCAGCTTGGGCAGCGAAGCGGTCGGCGTCTCGTCGAGGTCCTTCAACGTCGGCGGCGCGACGGCGGGCCTGGCGACGACGATGGACTGCTCCGAGTTATGCTTCTTGACCATGTAGTCGAGCATGTCGGCGGACGCGACGAAGGCCACGGCGATGATCGACACGGAGAGCGCGATGCCCTCGAAGGTCGTGCCGCGACGATCCTTCATGAAACGGTCCAGCAGCCCCGGCATTCCACAACCTCCCACGCGACACATAGCGGGACGATGAGCGATCGAAGTAAACGCGGGGTTGACGAACCGCGGTCGTTTCGCGGCTTTCAGAGGGTGAAGCGATGAACGAACGACGGTGCCGCTGCGAGGCGACCATGCCCGCCGAGGTGCTCGAAGGCTTTAGCTGCGGCACTGCCGATTGCTGGCGAGCCCCTTTGGTGCAGGAGTCGTTCGATGCCTTCGTGGTGAAGCTGCTCCGCGCCCGAGGTGAGGAGCCACCGACCCCGGTCAAGCCGCCAGTGGTGACAAGCGGTTGATCGGCTCTGCGAGCCGCGGCGACGTTGCTTGGTGGCCTCTCCGGGATTCGAACCCGGACGCCCGAAGGGCTCGGCATTTTAAGTGCCGTGCGTCTACCGATTTCGCCAAGAGGCCGACGTCCTCATTTCCCATTCAAGGCGCTGCTTGGCAACGTCGACCGGTGCGTCGATACGGTCAGTGTTGACTTACAGCAGGGTGCGTGCGGTTGTCCCGCCGCCTCCCTGCCGCTGTTGCGTTCCTCAGCGGAGCGCGATCCCAACTCGGAAACACGCTAGACCATGCATCGCTACCGTTCGCACACTTGTGGGCAGCTCCGCGAGGCCGATGCCGGGCACGAGACGCGCCTCGCCGGCTGGTGCCACCGCATCCGCGACCACGGCGGCGTGCTCTTCGTCGACCTGCGTGACCACTACGGGATCACGCAATGCGTGATAGATCCCGACAGCGCGGCCTTCGATCTGGCCGAGACGTTGCGCTCGGAATGGGTGGTGCGCATCGACGGCAAGGTCCGCATCCGCCCGGCCGGCACCGAGAACGCCGAGATGGCGACGGGCCATGTCGAGGTCTACGTGACGGCGATCGAGGTGCTAGGCCCGGCGGCCGAGCTGCCGCTGCCGGTTGCGGGCGCACAGAACTACCCCGAAGACATCCGCCTCAAGTACCGTTTCCTCGACCTGCGCCGCGACAAGCTGCACGCCAACATCATGCTACGCGGCCGCGTGATCGACGCGATGCGGGCACGGATGAAGGCGCAGGGCTTCTTCGAATTCCAGACGCCGATCTTGACGGCCTCCTCGCCGGAGGGCGCCCGCGACTACCTCGTGCCCTCGCGCGTGCATCCGGGCAAGTTCTACGCGCTGCCGCAGGCGCCGCAGCAGTTCAAGCAGCTGCTGATGGTGGCAGGCTTCGACCGCTACTTCCAGATCGCGCCTTGCTTCCGCGACGAGGATGCCCGCGCCGACCGCTCGCCGGGCGAGTTCTACCAGCTCGATATCGAGATGAGCTTTGTCACGCAGGAAGACGTCTTCGCCGCCGTCGAGCCGGTGCTGCGCGGGCTGTTCGAGGAGTTCGGCGGCGGCTACCCCGTGACGCAGTGCTTCCCGATGATCAGCTTCTCCGCGGCGGTGAAGGCCTTCGGATCGGACAAGCCGGACCTGCGCAATCCGCTGCTGATCCACGACGTCACCGCAGCCTTCGCCGGCTCCGGCTTCGGCGTCTTCGCCAAGCGCATCGCCGCCGATCCCGAGACGCGGGTGTGGGCGATCCCCGCGCCGAAGGGAGGATCCCGGACATTCTGCGACCGCATGGACTCCTGGGCGAAGAGCGAGGGCCAGCCCGGCCTCGCCTACATCTTCTGGCGAGAAGGCGAGGACCTCGGGGCGGGACCGGTGGCCAAGAACATCGGGCTGGAGCGCAGCGAGGCGATCCGCCTGGCGCTGAACGGCCGCGCCAACGAGTGGGCCGCGCTGCCGACGCCGGAGGCCGATCAAACGGCCGAACGCTTCCCCGCGGAGATCGCCACGCCCTACCGCGCGCTGCGGCCCGACGGGCTTGCCGCTGGCGACGCGGTGTTCTTCGTACTCGGGCGACCCGGCGCCATGTACAAGTTCGCCGGCCTGGCGCGACAGCGTCTCGGCACCGAGCTTGGACTCGCCACCTCCGGCTCGTTCGAGTTCTGCTGGATCGTCGACTTCCCGATGTACGAGTGGAACGAGGACGACAAGAAGATCGACTTCTCGCACAATCCCTTCTCCATGCCGCAGATGGAGCACGACGCCTTTCTCGCGCTCGACGGCGCCGACGAGAAGCGCGTGCTCGGCCTCAAGGCCTATCAGTACGACATCGTCTGCAACGGGGTGGAGCTGTCGTCCGGTGCGATCCGGAACCATCGGCCCGACACGATGCGCAAGGCCTTCGCCCTCGCCGGCTACGACGAGAGCGTGCTCGAGGAACGCTTCGGCGGCATGTACCGCGCGTTCCAGTACGGCGCCCCGCCGCACGGCGGCAT
>CAZZWW010000392.1:0-2609 GCA_964657815.1 Vulcanimicrobiota bacterium
CGCAAGGCCGGCGCCGCCGCCGCGCAGCTCGGCACCGCCTTTCTCGCCTGCGACGAGTCCCTGATCGACGAGGGCTACCGCGCGACGCTGGCCGGCGAGGCCGCCCATCACACGGTGATGACCCGCGCGATCTCCGGGCGCCCCGCGCGCTGCCTCTCCAACCGTTTCACCGCGCTCGGCGAGGCCGTCGAGCCCAAGGCCGTGCCGGACTACCCGATCGCCTATGATGCCGGAAAGGCGCTCCACGCCGCCGGCAAGAAGCACGGCGAGTTCGGCTACGGCGCGCAATGGGCCGGCACCGGCGCGCCCCGCGCCAGGCCCATGCCTGCGGCGCGCCTCGTGGCGGAACTGGCCGGCGCGTTCCGCTCCGGTTGAGGTCCACGCATCTCCGAGCGCCAAACTCCGCCGACGGATCCGGCGCGTCAAACGCCCCCTTTTTAGCTTTACACACATAAAGATATCCTTATATCTATCGGAATGACCCCGAATTCCGAGAGTTCTGCTCCCCTCGACGCTGTCTTGGCCGCCCTGTCGGCAGCGGGCGAGCCGACGCGCCTGCGTCTGCTCGCTCTTCTGACCGATGCCGAGCTGACCGTGAGCGAACTCGTCGCCATCCTGGGGCAGTCGCAGCCGCGCATATCCCGACATCTCAAGCTTCTCGTCGAGAGCGGCCTGGTGGAACGTCACCGCGAAGGCTCCTGGGTGTTCCTGCTGGCTGCGCAATCGGGGCCGTCCGCGCGCCTCGCACGCGACATCGTCGGTGCGATATCGATCGGCGACGCCGTCCTGCATTCGGATCGCGTTCGCCTCGAGGAAGTGCGCCGCGCCCGCGCCGGGCAGGCGGCGCGCTATTTCGCCACCCATGCCGCAAACTGGGACGAAGTGCGCGCGATGCACGTCGCCGAGGAGATGGTGGAATCGGCGGTCCGCGGCGCGATCGGTCCGCGACCCTATCGCAGCCTTCTCGACATCGGGACCGGCACCGGGCGCATGCTGGAGGTACTCGCCCCTGCCGCGGAGCGCGCGCTGGGCATCGACCAGTCGCCGCAGATGCTCGGCATGGCTCGCGCCCGGCTCGAGCGTGCCGGGCTACGGCATGCCCAGCTTCGCCAGGGCGACATCTATGCTTTGCCCGTCGAGCGCGACGCTTTCGACGTCGTCGTCCTGCACCAGGTGCTGCACTATCTCGACGATCCGGCGCGGGCGTTGCGCGAGGCCACGCGCACGCTTCGTCCGGGCGGCCGTCTCCTCGTGGTGGATTTTGCGCCCCATACCGAGGAAAGCCTGCGCGCCGCTCACGCGCACCGCCGCCTGGGCTTCTCGCACGAGGAGATCAGCGACATCATGGCCGATGCCGCCCTGGACGTGACGCTCACCCGCGACCTCGCGCCCGACGGCGCTGCCACCCTCACAGTTTCTCTGTGGATGGGACAGGATCGACGCCTGCAATCCGACCTCCTCCCCCTGTCGCTCAAGGAAATCGCCTGATGCAGCCCGTCGCCACACAGCGCCTCAGCCGCGGATCGCGTCCACGCTTCAACGTCTCGTTCGAGTTCTTCCCGCCCAACACGCCGGAGATGGAGGCGACGTTGTGGGATTCGGTCAACAGGCTGGCGCCGCTCAATCCGCATTTCGTGTCGGTGACCTACGGGGCCGGCGGCAAGACGCGTGAGCGGACCCACTCGGTGCTGGAACGCATCATCACCGAGACGCCGATCCGCCCCGCCGCGCACCTGACCTGCGTCGCCGCGAGCCGAGCCGAGGTCGACGCCGTCGCCAAGGACTATTGGCAAACCGGCGTGCGCCATATCGTGGCCTTGCGCGGCGATCCCCATACCGGACCGGGCACGACCTACGAGCCCCACGCCGAGGGCTACCAGACCTCGACCGAGCTTGTCGCCGGGCTGAAGAGGATCGGCGACTTCGAGATCTCGGTCTCGGCCTATCCCGAGGGCCATCCCGAGGGATCGATCGACGCGGATATCGAGCATCTCAAGGCCAAGGTCGACGCCGGCGCCTCGCGCGCGATCACCCAGTTCTTCTTCGACAATGAGATCTACCTGCGCTACCTCGACAAGGTGCGCGCGAAGGGCATCACGATCCCGATCGTGCCGGGCATCGTGCCGGTGCAGAACTTCAAGCAGGTCGCCAAATTCGCCAAGGGCGCCGGCGCCTCGGTCCCGTCCTGGCTCGCCGACCGCTTCGAGGGACTGGACGACGATCCCGCCACCCGTCGCCTCGTTGCGGCGACGGTCGCCGCAGAACAGGTGCTCGATCTCGTCGATCATGGGGTCTACAACTTCCACTTCTACACGATGAACCGCGCCGACCTCGTCTACGCGATCTGCCACCTGCTCGGCATGCGCCCGGTGTTCCGCCAACAGAAAGCCGCCTGATGACCGATCTCGCCCGGGACGATCTCGCCAAGAAGGGTGCCGAGGTCCGCGCCGCGCTGAAGGCGGCGGCGGCCGAGCGCATCCTGGTGCTCGACGGCGCCATGGGCACGATGATCCAGGGCCATCGTTTCACCGAGGAACAGTTCCGCGGCGAGCGCTTCGCCGACTGGCCGAGCGACCTGCGCGGCAACAACGATCTGCTGGTGCTGACCC
>CAZZWW010000393.1:0-2606 GCA_964657815.1 Vulcanimicrobiota bacterium
GCTTGACGACGCCGTTGACGATGTCGCCGATGCGGTCCTTGTACTCGTCGTACTGGCGGTCACGCTCGGCGTCGCGGACCTTCTGCACGATCACCTGCTTGGCCGATTGCGCCGCGATGCGGCCGAAGTCGAAGGGCGGCAACGTCTCCGCGATCCAGTCGCCGAGCTGTGCCGCCGGGTTCTTCTTGTGGGCGTCGGGCAGCAGGATCTGCGTGGCGTCGTTGTCGATCTCCTCGACGACGAGCAGCAGGCGCGAGAAGCGCACCTCGCCGGTCTTGGGGTTGATCTCGGCACGCACCTCGGTCTCCTGGCCGTAGCGCGAGCGGGCCGCCTTCTGCATGGCGTCCTCCATCGACTCCAGGACGATCTGGCGGTCGATGGACTTTTCGCGCGCGACGGCGTCGGCGATCTGCAGCAGCTCGAGCTTGTTGGCGGAAATCGCCATGGCGTTGGTCTCCTATGGCTCTACGTGTCGGATCTAGTTGCCTTTGAGGCCCGGTCTGGCCTTGAAGCCGGCGCGGACGCCGGCGGGCAGGATAGGCCTGGGCTTGGCCTGACGGGCGGCATTGCGGGCGGCGAAGCGACCCGGCCCCTTGGCCGGGGCCTCGGTCTCGTCGGGCAAGGCGTCGGCGGCCGTTGCCTCGCCGCCATCGTGCTCGGCGCGTTCCTTCTCGGCCGCCTTGGCGGCGCGGAGACTCTCGCGGATGAGGTCGTCGGTCAGCACCAGGCGACCATCCTCGATGTCGGCGAGCGGCAGACGCACCAGCTCCGCATCGCCGGGCTTCGCATCGAACCGTGTCAGCGTGACGACCGGAGCGCCGCTGTCGTCGTCGACCGCGTCGAGGCGACCGCGAAAGCGCTTGCGTCCCTCGACCATCCCGCTCATCTCGACCTTGGCTTCGAAGCCGACGGCGCGCCGGAAGTCGGACACGCGCATGAGCGGCCGGTCGATGCCCGGCGAGGAGATCTCGAGGCGATACTCGGTCTTCACCGGATCCTCGACGTCGAGCACCGGCGACAAGGCCTCGGTGATCGCTTCGCAACCCGCGACATCCATCGTGCCGTCGGGCCGTTCGGCCATGATCTGCAGCGTGGTGCCGTCCTGGCCCGAAATCTTGACCCTGACCAGGCGGAAGCCGAGGTCACGCAGCACCGGCGCGGCGATCCGGGCGACCTGCAACGCGACGCCGTGCTCTTCGGAGAGGCGCGGTTCGTCGAGTAGCCCTGGGGTGACGGCATCGTTCAAAAAGGCGGTCCCGGCTGAAGCAAAAAGAGCGGGTCCAGGCGGACCCACTCTCAAACGGCTCAGCGATGAGTGTTGATGCCGGTGAATGTAGCCAAGGCAGGCTGCACAAGCAAGCCTGACGGCCCCACGATTACTTGGCCGCGTCTGGAGTGGCTCCGGCCGAAGCCACGACCTTATGGGGCTTCCGCTTATGCTTGGCCGCCTTGACCGGCTCGGGCGCAGGTGCGGCAACCGGTTCCGCGACAGGCTGGGCCGCCTCGGGGGTGCGTCCGCCGAAGGCGGCACAGAGGAAGTCGCGGCACGGCAGCGCCGTCGGCGACGGAACGTCCGGCTGGCCGGGCGCAGGAGCCGGCTTTCCGGCATAATACATGTCGCAGAACAGGCCACCGCAGCGGGCGGTGGTGACCGGCGCCGCCGCGGGCGCCTGCTGCGCGAGAGCACATGTGCCCGTCTGCAAGAAGAGGCAGACGGCAGCGGCAATCGACAAGTGGCGGACCATGAGCGGCGCTCCGAGTTTTGGGGCTCGAAGCGCCTTGCGACATCAAAGTGTCACCGCCGTGGCGCCTACCGGCCATGCCGATAAGTGGCGCGATCAGTGCGCCGCATGCGCGATCAAGCCGGGACGCGAATGGTGAGCGGATTCGATCGCCGCCATCCCGCTCTTCACCGCCGCCTGCACCTTCTCGAACGCGCGAACCTCGATCTGGCGCACGCGTTCGCGGGAGATGTCGAACTCGTCCGAGAGATCCTCGAGCGTGATCGGATCGTCGGACAGCCGGCGTGCCTCGAAGATGCGGCGCTCGCGCTCGTTCAAGACCGTAAGGGCGCCGTGCAGGGCGCCGAGGCGATTGTCCTTCTCCTCCCGATCGGCGAGCACGCGCTCCTGGCTGGCGGAATCGTCGACCAGCCAATCCTGCCACTCGCCCTCGCCCTCCTCGCGTAACGGCGCATTCAGCGAGGCATCGCCGGACATCCGCCGGTTCATGTCGATCACGTCCTGCTTCGACACGCCGAGCCGTGTCGAGATGATCTCGACCTGGTCCGGCCGCAGGTCGCCGTCCTCGAGCGCCGAGATCTGGCTCTTGGCCTTGCGCAGGTTGAAGAACAGCTTCTTCTGACTCGCGGTCGTGCCCATCTTCACGAGCGACCACGAGCGCAGGATGTACTCTTGTATCGAGGCCCGGATCCACCACATCGCATAGGTCGCGAGGCGGAAGCCCTTGTCCGGCTCGAAGCGCTTCACGGCCTGCATCAGGCCCACGTTGCCTTCCGAGACGACCTCGCCGATCGGGAGGCCGTAGCCGCGGTAGCCCATCGCGATCTTGGCGACGAGACGCAGGTGTGACGTCACGAGCTGGTG
>CAZZWW010000394.1:0-2588 GCA_964657815.1 Vulcanimicrobiota bacterium
CTCGGCTTCGCCCAGGTCGCGCTGCCCGACGGCGCCTTCTACCTCTACGCCGACATCGGCCACCTGACGCAGGACAGTTTCGGCTTCTGCCGCGCGCTGCTGGTCGACACCGGAGTCGTGGCCGCGCCCGGCATCGACTTCGACCCCGTCGACGGCCATCGTTTCATCCGCTTCAGCTTCGCCGTCTCGACGGCGTTGATCGAGGAGGCCATCGCGCGCATGACGCCGTGGTTCGCGGCGCGGACGACCTGATCTTCCTCGAACCGGCGCCCACGCAGATGCGAGCGGCTCACGCCGCAGCGCGCCTGGCAGCCAGCCTGTCGATGTCTCGCCGGCAAGCACGAGCGAGAAATCGAGGACGGAAAAGGAGATTGCAGCCTTCGCCCCCACGTCGGGGTGCCTCGCTGCTGCGCCGGTCTCGCTTGAAGATGCGCGACGGGTCGAGGACCTACCAAACGCGGTGACGGATGCTCATCAGCAGGGCGATGCCATAGATCGTGCAACCAGCCATCAGAACCGTCCCGATCCAGAAGACCGGGCTCTCCAGCGGCGAGCCCAACAGCGCGGAGTGGAACGTGTTGATGGTCTCGATGAGGAGGCCGAGCCAGAAAATGCCGTAGCCCCAACCGGCTGCCTGCCGGCCGCTCATTTTGCTGAACATCTCACCAACCCACGGCCGACACAACCAGCTCATGATGTAGGCCGTGTGGTGCCGATCGTAAAGGCAGGATGCTTTATTTCACTACCTCATGCCTAAGACAAACGATAGAGATGCCTTGTTTTTAGGCGAGTATTGAAGGCGGCTCAGGCGAGGCGCCCCGAGGCATGGGCGAGCATGGTGTAGACCTTGCCCGAATCCGACCCGAGATAGCCGCGCAGCATGCGGTCGTCCGGATCGTCGTGCTGGATCTGCGAGAGAAGCCGCTCGAACTCCTGGACGTAGCGATCGACCGTGGTGCGGAAGTCGCCGTCGGCCTTGTAGCGCCGGCCGATCTCCTCGAACGTCTGCGCGCCGCGCCCCGTGTAGATCGAGGCGTCGAAGGCGTCGTCGTCGCCGCGGCGATAGCGCTCCCAGGCATCGTTGGCGGCACCGGTGTCGATCATCCGCGCGATATCGGTGGAGATCGCCTCGAGCGGAGCGGCGCTGTTGGTGGCGCCTCCGTTGGGACGGGTGGGCGGCGCCGGCCGACGCTGCTCTTCCACCGAGGCGCGCGCGAGCAGGTCGCTCAGCCAGCCCTGCTGCTGGCTCTTGCCGCCAGTCCGCGCCGCGGCCGGGAGAGGGGCTTGGCGAGGCGGCTCGAGCCGGGCTTGCGGCGGCGTCTTGCCTTGGCGGGACGCGAGCCCCTCATCCGGCAGCGAGGGGCGCAGCGGCTCCGGCTGGCGCGGCGGCTGCGGAGCGCGGGGCGCCTCGGACACGATCGGCGCCTCGACGATCCGATCGGGCTGACGCTCCACCGTCGGCAATGGCGGCTGCGGCAGGGGAGCGCTCGCGATCGGGCGCGCCTCGTAGGCCGGCGCCGCGGCCTCGGGCAGCGACAGGTCGAGCGAGCGGCCGGAGCGTGCGACGATCTCAGTGAGTTCGCTGAGCGCCTTGATCTGGTCGGCCATCACGCGGCGCATGGTCTGGGCCTGCTCGGCCGTCTCGCGCGGCAGCTCGGCGGCGTTGCGGCGAACCTCGTCGCGGGTCGCGGCGAGCTCCTCCTGGATGGTGCGCGACAGGCCGCGCATCTCCTCCGACGCCTGCTGGAAGCGCTCGGTCGACTGGCCGAAGATGCCCTCGATCTCCTGCGACGCTTGATCGTAGGCCTGGCGCAGTGCCGCCGCGAGACGTTCGCGCTCCTTGCCGGAATTGGCGCGGATCGCGTTGAACTGCTCGTCGATCATGCCGGTCGAGGATTGCGAGTGCTCGGCGAGGAAGGTGCCGATGTCGCGGGCGCGGGACTCGGCGCGACGGAAGCTGTCCTCGATGAGCCCGGCGAACGAGGTCATCACGGCTTCGAAGTCCTCGTGCTTGGCACTGACGGTCTCGAGCAGCGTGGCGAGCTGGCCGTGCCGCGCGCCGAGCCTCTGCTCGAGGTCGCCGCCGGTGGCTGCCAGCGCCGCCGATTGCGCGCTGAGGGCGTCGTGGTGACCGGCGAGCCGGTCGGCGACGTCACCGGCCTCCGCCAGCGTGCGGCCGGCGTTCTCGTTCAGCGTGGCGACGGAGCCGGTGACGCGTTCCAGCGCGCCATGCAGCTGACCGACGCGCTCGCCCAGGGTGCGATCGAAGGCGCCGACATTGTCGTTGGCGCTGGCGATCATCGATTCGAGCTTGGCGCTGGAGGCGCCGAGACGGTCGATGATGCCGCCGAGTTGCGTGCGCAAGGTGTCGTTGGCGGAGAGCAGCGAACGCACCGAAGTGTCGACACTGCCCTCGACGGTCTCCTTCAGGCCGAGTCGCGAGGCCTCGACCGCCTCGACCATGGCGTTGTGACGGCCCTCGATCTCGCCGAGCGCGGCAGCGACGCTGCCCTCGACCCGTTCCTTCAGCCGCGCGGCGAGCCCGTCGATCGCGTCGGAGAAGCTCTGCTGGCGATCGATCAGCGACT
>CAZZWW010000395.1:0-2557 GCA_964657815.1 Vulcanimicrobiota bacterium
ACGCGGCTCTGAAGGGCAAGGTGGTGTTCGACGCCTCTAACGCCATCGAGCAGCGGGGATCCACCAGGACCCGCGGGGGTTGGTTCGCAGTTCCTGCACTTCGTAGTGGATGTGCGCGGTGTTGGACCAACTCCAATCGCGCGTGACGTTGTTGTACCGTCTCCCGTCGCTTCGCCATACCTCGACGCCGTGCCAGTTGGCGATGTCGTGTCCCGAAATGATGATGGATCGCATGAGCGGCTTCCTTCTGCTCGCGTCCGGCACGCACCGGACGGATCGATCAGAATGGAGCCATCGTTCAGCCTCAACTACTCAAGGTTGCGCTAGGCAACTCAAGGTTGCGTCCAGCGCAACGGGTCGGGTACGGTCGCTGCGACGGCCTCGGCGAGATCCAGCAGGTGGTTCGTGATGTTGGTCGGCAACGTGCGGGTGGTTCGGCGGAAGCGCTGCATGTCCGCGGCGTTCGCGCCCGATCCATCGGCAGGGAGCTTGTGCTGATCCATGAAGCCTCGGCCGAGGATCAGCCAGTCGAGAGAGATGTCCAGGACCTCGCACAGCCGGCATGCGCTGCTGAGGGACATCGGTCCGTCCTCCTTCCACCGCGTGATCGTGCTCTGATGCACGTCGAGGTCGAAGGCGAGTGCCATCTGCTTGTCGATGCCTTTGATCGAGAAAGCATATTTCAGACGTTCCCCTCGCGTGCGCAAATGACCGACCGACACAAAGACGCACGAGCCTACCGCGGCCGTGTCTGTCGTCGAACCGTCTCGATTCGATGCGGTCGAGTCCAGCGTCTTGTCGATTGTGCCGGACGATCGTCGCGACGGTGCGTCATTTGCAGATTGCGCGGACGTTCGGCATGACCACGCGCAGGTCGAGTTGAATCAGCGCCGCCGAACGACCCGAATGCTCAAGTCCCTCTCCTCGCCCGTCCGCAACCTCGTCTATGGCCTCCTCTTCATGGTGGTCGTGTCGGCCTGCGCGACACTGGCCTACATGGCCTACGGCTGGAGCTTCGCCGACGCGATCTACATGGTGCTGCTCACCGTCTACACCGTGGGCTACGGCGAGGTGCGCCCGATCGATACGCCGGGGCTGCGCGAAGTCACCATCGCGCTGATGGTGTTCGGCTGCACCGGCATGATCTTCCTGACCGGCACGATCGTGCAGCTCTTCACCTTCAGCCAGTTCCAATTCATCTTCGGGGGGCGCCGCATGCAAAAGGACATCGACGGTCTCCAGGACCACGTCATCATCTGCGGCTATGGACGCATCGGCCTCAGCCTGGCCCAGGAGCTGCACGACGCCGGAACGCCTTTCGTCGTCATCGAGCGCGGCGACGCCCGGCTGGCATCTCTGAAGAGCGGCGGCATGCTCACGATCCAGGGCGACGCCACCGACGAGGACGTGCTCAAGCTGGCCGGCATCACACGGGCGCGCGCGCTCGCCACCGTGCTGCCGAACGACGCCGCCAACGTCTTCATCACGCTCTCGGCGCGCAGCCTCAACAAGGGGCTCGTCATCATCGCGCGCGGCGAGGCGCCCTCGACCGAGAAGAAGCTGACCCAGGCCGGCGCCGATCGCGTCGTGCTGCCGACCCATATCGGCGCCGAGCGGATCGCCGAGCTGATCCTGTTCCGCGAGACCGCCGACCTGCGGGCCAGCTCGCAGACCGGCTTCGTGCTGCGCCACCTCGGCCGGCTCGGCCTCGATTACGAGATCCTTCCCGCGGCGGTCGGGAGTCGCGCCGTCGGCGCCAGCCTCGGCGCCGTGGAGGCGATGGCTGCCGGCGCGTTCATGATCTTCGCGCTGGAGCGCAACGGCGAAACGCTCATGCAGCCGAGCCGCGACATCGCGATCGAGGCCGGCGACGGCGTCGCCATCATCGGGCGCGCGGGCCGCGCCGTGCTCCTGCAGGAGATCTTCTCGCCTCTCTCCTCGCGCGATCAGGCTTAGAAAGAGCGATGCTGGAGTGCCGTGGGGTCGTTCTCGCCACCATCCGCCCAGACACCCTTGACGTGGGATATTTTCCCACGTAAATCTGCGCTCATCGCGGGGAGCGAGGGAGGGACCATCATGACGAAGCGCATCGTCTCGATCGCCGTCGAGTGCTTGATTGATCTCGGCGTAACCGTGATCTACGCGACGTTGGCCGGGCTGGTGATCGGCGCCGTGACGCTCTCCGACGGCGGGCTGGCTTCGCTGCTGCCCGCGCTCGCCTACGCCGCGCTGCTGCCGCTCGCGGTCCTGACCCTGATCCTCGTCGACGCCGCCCTGCGCGCGCTCGCCGAGGCACGCCAGACCCGGCGGCGTCCGGGGCTCGCGGCGCAGCGCTTCCCCGGTGCGGCGCGCCCCGCCCTCCGCTAGGGTCCGCGCGCTTCAGCGCGAAGGATCCTCATGACCGATCAGCCCAACGCCGCCCGCTTCGCCACGCTGGCGGTCCATGCCGGCGCCCAGGCGGACCCGACGACCAAGGCGCGGGTGACGCCGATCTACCAGACCACCAGCTTCGTCTTCGACGACGTCGACCACGCCGCCTCGCTGTTCGGGCTGCAGG
>CAZZWW010000396.1:0-2549 GCA_964657815.1 Vulcanimicrobiota bacterium
GTAGGCGCGCTGCAGGAAGGTCGAGTAGATCGCGCAGAACGGCTTGTAGCCCTCGGTCGCCAAGCCGGCGGAGAAGGTCACGGCGTGCTGCTCGGCGATGCCGACGTCGAAGGTGCGATCGGGGAAGGTCTTGGCGAAGAGGTCGAGGCCGGTGCCGTTGGGCATGGCGGCAGTGACGGCGACGATCTTGTCGTCGCTCTTGGCCTCGGCGATCAAGGCGTCGGCGAACACCTTGGTGTAGCTCGGCGCGTTGGCCTTGGGCTTGTTCTGCGTGCCGGTGATCACGTCGAAGGGCACCACGGCGTGGCCCTTCTCGTAGCTTTCCTCGGCCGGCGCGTAGCCCTTGCCCTTCTTCGTGACGACGTGGACCAGGATCGGCCCGGTCTCCGCGTCGCGCACGTTCTTCAGCACCGGCAGCAGATGGTCGAGATTGTGGCCGTCGATCGGGCCGACATAGTAGAAGCCGAGCTCCTCGAACATGGTGCCGCCGGCCCAGAAGTTGCGGGCGAACTCCTCCGTCTTGCGCGCGCGGTCGTAGACGAATTTCGGCAGGTGACGGCCGAGCTGCTTGGCCGCCTCGCGCACGGTGCGGTAGGTGCCCCCCGACACGAGCCGGGCGAGGTAGGCCGACAGCGCGCCGGCCGGCGGGGCGATCGACATCTCGTTGTCGTTGAGGATCACGATGAGACGCGCGTGCATCGCGCCGGCATTGTTCATCGCCTCGTAGGCCATGCCGGCCGACATGGCGCCGTCGCCGATCACGGCGATGACGTTGGCCTTGTCCTTGTGGCTCAGCGAGTTGGCGACCGCCATGCCGAGGCCGGCCGAGATCGATGTCGAGGAGTGCCCGGCGCCGAAGGGGTCGTAATCGCTCTCGCTGCGATTGGTGAAGCCCGAGAGACCGCCCCCCTTGCGCAGGGTGCGGATGCGGTCGCGACGCCCGGTGAGGATCTTGTGGGGATAGGCCTGGTGGCCGACGTCCCAGATGATGCGGTCGTCGGGAGTGTTGAAGACGTAATGCAGCGCGGTGGTCAGCTCGACCACACCGAGGCCAGCGCCGAGGTGGCCGCCGGTGATGGAAACCGCGTCGATCGTCTCGGTCCGCAACTCGTCGGCGATCTGGCGCAGATCGCTCTCCGGGAACTTGCGGAGGTCGGCCGGCGTGACGATCGTGTCGAGGAGGGGCGTCTTCGAGGATTTCGTCACGTTCGCCTCTTTCGCTCGACTCGCTCCGGGAACGGGCCGGGATCGCCTCCGCGGACGATCGTCAGGTGAAGAACTCTCGGGCCGCCATTGGCGGACGGCCATCGGGCTGAATAGCGACAAACCTCCCGGGCGGCAACGCGAAGCGCGAGCGCGCGAACGGCTTGCGATAAAAACGTCACACGATGGCGACGTCGGACGATCGAGTCCGCCGGGGTCACGCCCTGGCGTCGCCGCACACTATCTACGGTGCGCCGCCCTACCGCGCAACGCTTGAGAGAGACCGATGCCCTCCACCCTGCCCGATCCGTCCATCAGCCGCCGTGCCGCGCTCGGCACCGCGATGGAGAAGCTGCGCCATCGCTGGGGCTGGTTCGTCGCCCTCGGCGCGTTGACGGTCGTGCTCGGCGCCGCCGCGCTGGGCCTCGTCGTGCACGCCACGATCACCACCGTCTACATCATCGCCGTCTTCATGATCGTGAAGGGCGGCAGCGAGATCTCGATGGGGATCAACCAGAAGAGCTGGGGCCGCGAGATCCTCTTCATCCTCGCCGGCTTGTTCTACATCGTGGCCGCCGCCTTCGCCCTGGCACGGCCGCTCCCTGCGGCGGCGATCCTCACGCTGATGCTCGGCGGGGCCCTGCTCGTTGCCGGCGGCTTGCGCGCCTGGATCGGCGCCCACATGCACTCGCACGCCCGCACCATGGTGATCGCCGGCGGGATCGTCACCGCGCTCGTCGGGCTGCTCGTCATCTTCGGCTGGCCGGCAAACAGCCTCGTCATCCTCGGCACGCTGCTCGGCGTCGATCTCGTCTTCACCGGCGTGATGTGGGTCGGCTTCGGATTGAGGTTGCGCACCCACGCGTGATATCGCACCGCAGCATCAGAGGGACGGCGTGTCGATGACGAAGTGGGTCTACGGGTTCGGCAAGGGGACGGCCGACGGCACCTCCGAGATGCGCGACCTGCTCGGCGGCAAGGGCGCCAACCTGGCCGAGATGGCCAACCTCGGCCTACCGGTGCCGCCGGGCTTCACCATCACCACCGAGGTCTGCACCTGGTTCTACGACCATGGCCGCAGCTATCCGGAGGGGCTCGAGGCGGAGGTCGAGGCCGGCCTGAAGGCCATGGGCGAGATCGTCGGTCACGTCTTCGGCGATCCCGAAGATCCGCTGCTGGTGTCCGTGCGCTCGGGCGCCCGCGCTTCCATGCCCGGCATGATGGACACGGTGCTGAACCTCGGCCTCACCGACACGACGGTGGAGGCGCTGGCGCGGCGCACCGGCAACGAGCGCTTCGCCTACGATTCCTACCGCCGCTTCATCCAGATGTACTCGAACGTGGTG
>CAZZWW010000397.1:0-2493 GCA_964657815.1 Vulcanimicrobiota bacterium
ATGATGGCGATCACGATTCCGCGATGATGGCGATCAGCCGAAGCGGATAGAACGGAGTGAGCGGGCCGTCGCAGGGTCCTCCTTTTTGGAGGGTCCGATGCCGACGGAGCGACTGCCGATGCGCCAGGTGCGCGAGATACTGAGACTGACGTTCGAGGGCGGGCTGCCGTCGCGTGAAGTGGCGCGGCGCGTGGGCACCGGTAGCACCAGCGTGCGCATGATGCTGCAGCGGTTCCGGGCGTCGAAGATGACGTGGCCGGTGCCGACCGACATGACGGACGCGGCGCTGGAGCATGCGCTGTACGGCGTGGCGGCGAGCAGGAGTGGCCAGCGACAATGTCCGGAGCCGGACTGGGCCGTGGTCAACCGCGAGCTGAAGCGCAAGCACGTGACGCTGCAGGTGGTGTGGGACGAATATATCGAGACCCATCCCGACGGCTATCGCTACAGCCGGTTTTGCGCGCTTTACCGTGGCTGGGAAAAGCGCCTGCCGGTGACGATGCGCCAGACGCATGTCGGAGGCGAGCGGACCTTCGTCGACTATGCCGGCGACACGGTGCCAGTGGTGGTCGACCGGCTGACCGGCGAGATCCGCCAGGCGCACCTCTTCGTCGCGGTGCTCGGCGCCTCCAGCCTGTCCTTTGCGCAGGCGAGCTGGACCGAGACGTTGCCGGACTGGGTGGATGCGCATGTGCGCGCCTTCGCATTCTTCGGCGGGGTGACGCGGCTGCTCATCCCCGACAATGCCAAAGTCGCGGTCATCAAGGCATGCCTGTACGACCCGCAGGTCAACCGGACCTACGCCGAGATGGCGGCGCATTACGGGACCGCAGTGCTGCCGGCGCGACCCTACCGCCCGCGCGACAAGGCCAAGGTGGAAGCTTGCGTCGGCATCGTCGAGCGCTGGCTGCTGGGTCGGCTGCGCCATCGGACCTGGTACGGCATCGGCGAACTCAACGCCGCCATCGCCGACCTCATGGTGCGGCTCAACGACCGGGTCATGCGCCGGTTCGGGCGCTCGCGCCGGCAGTTGTTCAAGGAACTCGACGCGCCGCATCTCAAGGCATTGCCGACCGAGCCGTACATCCTGGCGCAGTGGCGCCGATGCAAGGTCGGGCTCGACTATCATGTCGAGGTCGAGCGGCACTTCTACTCGGTGCCGTACCGCCATGCGCGTGCCTCGGTCGAGGTGCGTCTGACCGCGCGCACCGTCGAGGTGTTCCTGAAGGGCGAGCGTATCGCCGCGCATCTGCGCGGGTCGGGCAACGGTCGCCATACCAGCATCGCCGACCACATGCCCTCCAGCCATCGGCGCTACGCGGACTGGACCGCCGAGCGCCTGCTCGACGAGGCCGGACGGCTGGGGCCGTCGGTGACGCTGTTGTGCGAGCAGATCCTCGCCGACCGGCCGCACCCCGAGCATGGCTATCGCTCGTGCCTCGGCATCCTGCGGCTCGCGCGGCACTATGGTGCCACCCGCGTCGATGCGGCCGCGCTGCGGGCGCTGGAGATCGGCGCGCGCAACTACGGCGCGGTCCGCTCCATCCTCGAGAAAAAGCTCGATGGCGTGCCCGCTCCCCGGTCGCGCAGCGCCGGCGAGGTCAGGGTCGATCATCCCAACATCCGTGGTTCCCGATACTATCACTGAGGAGATTGCCCATGCTTACCCATCCGACCCTCGACCAGCTTCAGGCCCTCGGTCTGCAGGGCATGGCCAAGGCCTTCGTCGAGCTCGACCAACACGGCGACGCCGGTACGCTTGGCCATGCCGAGTGGCTGGCGCTGCTGCTCGACCGCGAGGTCGCATGGCGCCACGACAAGCGCCTATCGACCCGGCTGCGCTTTGCCAGGCTGCGCCATCAGGCCGCGCCCGAGGATGTCGACTACCGCAAACCCCGCGGTCTCGACCGCCGGCTCTTCGATACCCTCCTCAAGGGCGAGTGGATCGATTCCCACGACAACCTGGCGATCTGCGGCCCGACCGGCATCGGCAAGTCCTGGCTCGCCTGCGCCATCGGTCACAAGGCATGCCGCGACAACCGCTCCGTCCTCTATGCCCGTTTCCCGCGTCTGCTCGAGGAACTGGCGCTTGCCCGCGGCGACGGGCGCATCGCCAGCCGGCTTAAAAGCCTCGCACAGGTCGAACTGCTCATCCTCGATGACTGGGGCTTGCAGCCCCTCGATGCCCAGGCCCGCCACGATCTGCTCGAAATCCTGGAGGACCGCTACGGCCGCAAGTCCACCATCGTCACCAGCCAGCTGCCCGTCGCCTCCTGGCATCACGCCATCGGCGATGCGACCTACGCCGACGCCATCCTCGACCGGCTTGTCCATAATGCCCACCGTGTCGAGCTCGACGGCGACAGCATGCGGCGAACCAAACCAACGCTCCAGGCTTGACCACCACCACGCCCGATGACACCCATTCACACGACGACCCGATGATCTCCCCTGATCGCGATCATCGTGGAATGCTGATCGCCATCATGTTGG
>CAZZWW010000398.1:0-2479 GCA_964657815.1 Vulcanimicrobiota bacterium
CGGCGTAGGTCTCGAACAGGTCGGCCGCCATGCCGGCGCAATCGCCGACGTTGTCGCCCACGTTGTCGGCGATCGTGGCGGGGTTGCGCGGGTCGTCCTCGGGGATGCCGGCCTCGACCTTGCCGACGAGGTCGGCGCCGACGTCGGCGCCCTTGGTGAAGATGCCGCCGCCGAGCCGGGCGAAGATGGAGATGAGCGAGGCGCCGAAGCCCAGAGCGACCAGCGCGTCGATGACCTCGCGGCTCGCGGGCTCGTGGCCCATCGGACCGGTCAGGATCATGTAGTAGACGGCGACGCCGAGCAGCGCGAGGCCGGCGACCAGCATGCCGGTGATGGCGCCGGCCTTGAACGAGATGTCGAGACCGCGGGCCAGCGACAGCGAGGCGCCCTGCGCCGTCCGCACGTTGGCGCGCACCGAGACGTTCATGCCGATGAAGCCGGCCATGCCCGAGAGCACCGCACCGATCAGGAAGCCGATCGCGACCGGCCAGGAGAGGAGGAAGCCGAGGATGACGAAGATGACGATGCCGACGCCGGCAATGGTCAGATACTGGCGGCGGAGATAGGCCTGCGCGCCCTCGGCGATGGCGCCGGCGATCTCTTGCATGCGGGCGTTGCCGGCGTCTGCCGCCATGAGCTGGCTGGTCGTGACCACGCCGTAGACGATCGAC
This sequence comes from Vulcanimicrobiota bacterium, assembly GCA_964657815.1. Classification (GTDB taxonomy): domain Bacteria; phylum Pseudomonadota; class Alphaproteobacteria; order Rhizobiales; family Beijerinckiaceae; genus RH-AL1. The sequence continues at coordinate 672 of CAZZWW010000398.1, forward strand.
AGCAAGCCGCCGAGAATGACCAACCAAAGTCCAAGCATCGTGAAGCGTCTCCCGTCCCTGCCGTCCCGATCGTGCCGCCGGGTGTCGAGCGGGGCGGACCATAGGCAGAAAGGATGAGGCTCCGCAATCGACGAAACCGGCCGACGAAAGGCCATGTGAGCGGGACTGGAGCGCCTCGAAAAAAGTCCGCCGCGGTGGACCCTGCCCCTCGCACGACGGAGTCCTTGCCATGAAGACCTTGCTCGGCCTGCTTCTCGCCTCGGCCCTCGCGCTGCCGGCCCTCGCCGCGGAACGGTTTCCCGAGATCCCGCCGGGCGAGATGTCGCCCGAGCAGAAGGCGATCATGGAGGCGATCGCCTCGGGGCCGCGCAAGTCGCCCGCGGGACCGTTCAAGGCGTGGCTGGTCAGCCCCGTGCTGGCCGACCGGCTGCAGAAGGTCGGCGAATACGTGCGCTTCCAGTCGTCGCTGCCCAAGCGCCTCAACGAGTTCGCGATCCTGCTCGCCGGCCGTGCCTGGAACTCGCAGTTCGAATGGGCCTACCACTATCCGCTGGCGCTCGAGGCCGGCATCGAACCGAGCGTGCTCGCCGACCTCGCCGTGGACCGGATGCCAACGGGCATGAGCGACGACGAGGCACTCGTCTATCGCTTCACCCAGGAGCTGCGGCGCGACAAGGCGGTCTCCGACGTCACCTTCGCCGCCACCGAGCATCGCTTCGGCAAGCGCGGCGTGATCGATCTCGTCGCGGTGCAGGGCTATTACGACACCGTGTGCATGACGCTGAACGTGGCGCAGGTGCCGGTGCCGGAGGGCAGCGAGGTGCCGCCGCTGCAGGTCGTGAGGTGAGGGGGCCCGGCGCGTAATACGCAATCGTTCAGCGCCGCCGGGTCAAGGCGAGCGCCGCGCCGGCACCGATCAGCGCACCTCCCGAGATGCGGTGGCGCAATCGACCCCGGCCGGCGAGCAGCCGTCGCGCTCGTCCAGCCGCAATCGCCCAGATGCCGTCGATGACGAGCGCCAGGACGACGAAGGTCACCGCGAGGATCGCGAGCTGCGGTCCGATCGGATGTCTCGCCGTCAGGAACTGCGGGAAGAACGCGCCATAGAAGAACAGCGTCTTCGGGTTGGTCGAGGACACGACGACCGCTCGACCCAGAATCGCGCGCGTTGACTTCGGCTCGGCGCTGGTGGCGGCGAGGTCTCGGACCGGTGCACGCCATTGCCGAACGCCGAGCGCGACGAGATAGGCGACCCCGATCCATCGCAAGACGCCGAACCAGACGCCGAGCGAGCCGAGCACGGCAGACAGGCCCCATGCCGTCAGGCCGAGCTGGACGACCATCGCCGCGCTCGTACCCAAGACCGTGAGCAGACCGTAACGCGCCCCGTAGGCGAGGCTGTTCGCGACGATCAGCGCGACATTGGGACCGGGGATGAGCATCAGCACCGCCACGGCGGTGACGAAGGCGAGGTACAAAGACGGCTCGATCATGGGCGCAGTTCCGACACGACGGCTCCAGTCTATACCGGACGGGCCCGTGAGATCAGAAGTGGGAGAAGCTGGGCACTCTCAGATCAAGCTCGTCTCCATCGGCGTCCCGCAGGGTGACTCCGTCACGGCCTTCTGCCACCGGTCCGACGACCGCGACCGGAACGCCGGCTCGTCGGGCCGCCCGTTCGAAGTCACTCGCCCGATCCGGCGGCACGCAGCAGATCACCTCGTAGTCGTCGCCGCCGGTCAGCGCCGTCGCCAGCAGCCTCGGCTGGAGCGCGGTCGCGGCACGCACGGCCGGCGAGAGCGGCACGT
>CAZZWW010000399.1:0-2475 GCA_964657815.1 Vulcanimicrobiota bacterium
GCGTCGGCATCGGCCCGAGCAGCAGCACGTCCATGCCGACCGAGGTGAAGCCGGCGACCATGGCGTACTCGATCATGTAGCCCGAGAGCCGCGTGTCCTTGCCGATCACCGCGCGATGGCGATGGTCGCCGCGCTGGAACAGGATGCCGGTGGCCTGCGCCGCCTTCATCGCGAGATCGGGCGTGATGACGCCGTTGGCCTTGCCGCGGATGCCGTCGGTGCCGAAGTGCTTGCGTGAGATCGTGCTGCTCATGGGCGCGACTATACCGGGGAAACGCGAGCATATCACCGGGCGCGACGTTCCGCTGCGGCATTCCCGGACGTGGTCAACGCCGCGCGCAGCATCAAGGCGAAGCCGACCGCGGCCAGGCCGAAGAAGACCATTCCGACAACCGCGAGCAGGACACCCGCGCGGCCGGGCGCGACGATGATAAGGGCGGCGCAGCCGGCTCCCGCAAGGATGTTGAAACCGACCGCAAGCGAGAGGAGCAAAATGGGGGGACGATGCCGTCGCGACGGGCTGCTCGGACCCTGCGAGCCGACATCATTGTATGGGTATCGCGTGAGGGTTTTCTCGATTTCGCTGCGCTGTCGTCGTCCCCATTCCTCATCGAGTTGCGTCAGAAGCTCGATATGTCGCTCGAACCGGATGCGACGGCTGTCACGACCTGGCTGACGGTGCGCGAGTTCGTACTCTCCCGCCTCGAACCCCGCCGCATCGTGGAAAACGAGATAGAGAAGTGCCTGCGCCTGGTCGGTCGTTTCGCGGCTATAGTCGTGGCCCCGTTCGGCGATGACGTAGTGCCACTGGCCATCGTAGAGGACAGCGGGGCGCGCATCTTGGTCGGAAGCACCGAAGGTCGGTAGATGCCGAGGCTGCAGACCAATGCGTGCGGCCATCGTATCGACCCGCGTCTGCATCTCTGCCAGCTCTGCTCGTAAGGACGTCATCTCCCGGGTCTCCTTGGATCGCACATCATGGGCGTCTCGATCTGGACCTTCTCCGTGGTATCCGCTGTTGCTCGGACGTCGGAGGAGCTTGCAATGGGTAAATTCGTGCGGATCGCAGCAGTGCCATTGATGCTCTCGCTGCCAGTCGGCGCGTCTGGAGCCGGTCCAGCGCTGGCGGCGATGGGCGGGGCGGCGATGATGGAGCGGCTCCATCCCAAGGAGAAGGGCAAGCTCACCATGGACGAAGCCCGCGCCGCGGCGGCCCACAACTACGACGTGATCTTCAAGGCCAACGGCGGCAAGGTGACCCTGCTGCAGCTCGGCGGTCGCGCCTCCGCCGACGACCTGAAGGCCGCGAACATCGGGGACGGCGAGGTCGACGAGACGGTCAGCAAGGCAGACTATCTCGCCCTGGCGTCGCGGTTCTTCGCCGAGGCCAACGTGTCACGGAAGGCCGACGTCTCGCCCGCCGACGGGACCTTGAACGTGGACGAGCTCAGCACGCCGGCCGGCGAGAAGCTGCTGCGGCTGCTCGAGTAGCGGCTTACCCGTCGACCGCTTCCAGCGCCGTGGCCATTGTCAAAGCCTGCGCCAGCTGGTCGAAGGTCACCGGCTTGGCGACGAAGGCGTCGAGGCCGGCCTGCGCGGCGCCGCGGCGATCCGCGTCGTAGAGGTCGGCGGAGAGCGCGACCAGGCGCGCGGGCCGGGCGTTGCGCGCGAGCTCGGCGAGGCGGACGCGTCGCGCGACCTCGAGCCCGTCGAGGCCGGGCATGCGGATGTCGAGCACGAGCACGTCGAAGGGGTGACCGCCGTCCAGCGCCGCCTCGGCCAAGGCCAGCGCGGCGATACCGTCGGGTGCATGGGTGACGGTGGCACCCAGCTTCTGCAGGTGGCGCGTCGCGAGCAGCGCGTTGATGGCATTGTCCTCGGCGAGCAGCACGTTCATGGCGGAAACGCCGGACGTCGGCGCGGCGGCCGGCTCGGGGTCGCGGGGTGGGCGGCGACCCTGCAGGGCGGCGAACAGCGACCCGTGGCGCACCGGCTTGACCAGCCAGCCGTCGAATCCGCGCGCGGTGGTCTGGCCGAAGGCGCGGCGCTCGTAGGGCGAGAACAGCACCAGCGTGCGCCCCGCGCCGGCCTCGCGCGCGGCCGAGCCAAGCGTGCGCGTCGTGTCCTCGCCAAGCGCGCAATCCACCATCACGAGGTCGAACGCCGGGCCTGCCGCGAGCCGGGCGCGCGCCGCGTCGGGGTTGCCGAGGTGCGTGACCGCCACGCCCGCCTCGGCGAGCCGCGCGGCGAGGAACAGAGCCTCGAAGGGCGAGTCCGCCACGAGCATGGCGGTGGCGATCGGCGCGCGGGCAGAGGCCGGGTCGGACTGCGCGGCGACGGCGAGCGGCAGGCTCAGGTTGAAGCGCGATCCGCGGCCGTCGGCCCCGTCGGCCAGCGAGAGCGTCCCGCCCATCCGCTCGGCGAGGCGCTTGGAGATGGCGAGGCCGAGACCGGTGCCCTCGTGGCGGCGGGTGG
>CAZZWW010000400.1:0-2472 GCA_964657815.1 Vulcanimicrobiota bacterium
GCGTCTTCATCAGGATCGGGATGCCGCCGGCCTCGAACATGTCCTTGGCGACGTATTTCCCGCCCGGCTTCAGGTCGGCGATGTAGGGCGTACGCTTGAAGATCTCCGCGACATCGAAGAGATCGAACTTGATGCCGCATTCGTTGGCGATCGCCGGGAGGTGCAGCGCGGCGTTGGTCGAACCGCCCGAGGCGGCGACCACGGTTGCGGCGTTCTCGAGCGCCTTCAGCGTGACGATGTCGCGCGGGCGGATGTTGCGGGCGATCAGCTCCATCACCATCTCGCCGGCCGTCATGCAGAACCGATCGCGGATCTCATAAGGAGCGGGCGCGCCGGCCGAGTACGGCAGCGCGAGGCCGATCGCCTCGGAGACGGTCGCCATCGTATTCGCCGTGAACTGCGCGCCGCAGGCACCGGCCGAGGGGCAGGCGACGCTCTCCAGCTCGTCGAGGTCGGCATCAGACATGTCGCCGACGGAATGCTTGCCGACCGCCTCGAAGAGGTCCTGCACGGTCACGTCCTGGCCACGGAACGAGCCGGGCAGGATCGAGCCGCCGTAAATGAAGATCGACGGCACGTTGAGGCGCACCATGGCCATCATCATGCCCGGCAGCGACTTGTCGCAGCCGGCGAGGCCGACGAGCGCGTCGTAGCAATGGCCTCGCATGGTCAGCTCGACCGAATCGGCGATGAGGTCGCGCGAGACCAGCGAGGACTTCATGCCCTGGTGGCCCATGGCGATGCCGTCGGTGACGGTGATGGTGCAGAATTCGCGCGGCGTACCGTTGGCGGCGGCCACCCCCTTCTTCACCGCCTGCGCCTGGCGCATCAACGAGATGTTGCAGGGCGCGGCCTCGTTCCAGCACGACGCGACGCCGACCAGCGGCTGGTGGATCTGCTCCTTGGTGAGACCCATGGCGTAGAGGTAGGAGCGGTGCGGGGCACGCGCGGGCCCCTCCGTGACGTGGCGGCTCGGCAGGGTCTTCTTGTTGAATACGCGAGCGTCCATACTCTCTCGACCGATCCCGTTCTGCGTCGTGGCGAGGGCTTGCGCACCGGTCCGCTGAAGAAAGCGTCGCGGCGGTCTCACGGACGATTCCGCGCCTTCCCACCCCTCGAGAATTGTTCGAGATTAGCGGGCGGTTTATGGCTGAAAAGCGACCCGGAGCCGCCCGAGGCGAGGCCCTTTCCCGATCCCGATCTGCTGTGATCCTACGGCAACGTTTGCCGCGGTCCGGTGTCGCCGCAAGACGTGCGACAGTATTGCGAAATGGTTACTGTCAGCGAAGACTTGAAAGGTGGCCGCGCCGCGCCTTTTGGCAAGTTCGCTCGAACGCGTCCCGGGAACGCGGAACTGCCGGGAGGACGTTCAGGCGGCGAGACGCGACAGCGCGCGCTGCAGTTTGGCGCGGCGGCCTTCGACCTCGGCCAACCGCTCGCGCTGCTCCTCGACCACCTCGGCCTTGGCGCGCCGCACGAACTCCTCGTTGCCGAGCTTGGCCTTGATCTTGTCGGCCTCGCCGTCCTGCTTGGCGATCTCCTTGGTCAGCCGCGCCTTCTCCGCGGCGAAGTCGATGATGCCTTCGAGCGGGAGAGCGGCGACGCTGCCGCGCACCGGGATCTGCACCGAGTGGGGCGGCGCCTCGGCGGCGACGCCGACCGAAGAAAAGCGGCTGAGACGCTTCAGCGTGTCACCCCAGGCGTCGGCGCGTCTCGCGTCGTCGGGCGCGCTGCCGACCAGCACCAGCGGAATCGGCGCGCCCTGCGGCACCCCCATCTCGGTGCGCACGGAGCGCACCTCGGAGACGAGGTCGACGATCCAGCCGACCTCGGCCTCGGCGACGCGATCTTCGAGACCGGACAGGTCGCTCCATTGCGCCAGCGTCAACAGCGTCGCCCTCGCAGGGCCGCCGTCGGCCGCCGTGAGCGCCCAAAGCTCCTCGGTCAGGAACGGCATGAACGGGTGCAGCAGCTTGAGCAGCTCGTCGAGCACGAAAGCCACGGTGGCCTGCGTCTCGGCGCGGTCGTCCGGCGTGGCGTCGGCCGCCTGCAGCACCGGTTTCGAAAGCTCGATCGCCCAGTCGCAGAAGATGTTCCAGCCGAATCGATAGACCGCCGATGCCGCGTCGTTGAAGCGATAGGCCTCGATCGCCGCGGTGATCTCGCCATGGGCGCGCGCCGTTTCGCCGAGAATCCAGCGGTTGAGCGGGCTCTTCACCGTTCTTGGATCGAAGCCGGCGACGCGGGCGCAGCCGTTGGCACCGGCGAAGCGCGCGGCGTTCCAGATCTTGGTCGCGAAGGAACGGTAGCCGTCGAGGCGGTCGACCGAGAGCTTCACGTCGCGGCCCTGCACCGCGAGGATCGCCAGGGTGAAGCGCAGCGCGTCGGCGCCGTATTCGTCGATCAGCTTGATCGGGTCGAGGACGTTGCCCTTCGACTTCGACATCTTCGCCCCCTTCTCGTCGCGGACGA
>CAZZWW010000401.1:0-2468 GCA_964657815.1 Vulcanimicrobiota bacterium
GACCAGATCATGATCGCCGAGCTCGGCCGGCGTCCGGGGCGCGCCGCGCCGCGCTACATAATCCGGCGACGCGTAGGCGCGCCACCCGAACGAAAAGAGCCTCTGGACAACATGTCCCGGCAGACCCGCCACCGCACCGCCGCGAAGCGCGAGGTCGACGCCTTCCTCCGCAAGGTCCACGTGCCGATAGTTGATGCGGACGTCGAGCTGGATCTCCGGGTGCGCGTCCGTCAGCGCCGGCAGGGCCGGGAGCAGGCAGACCCTGAAGAAGCCCGGCGGCGCGCTGAGGCGAACGCGCCCCTCCTCCCCGCTCACCTTCGCCCGCGCGATCGCCGTCTCGAGGCGGTCGAGCCCCGATAGAATCTCTCGCGCCGCATCGAGCAGCACCTCGCCCTCGGCGGTCGGCGACAGAGAGTGGGTCGAGCGGTGCAGGAGCCGTACGCCGTGCAGGGTCTCGAACCGGGTGATGGTTTTCGAGACAGCCGAGGTCGTCATGCCGAGGCGACGCGCCGCCGCGGCGAACGAGCCCGCCTCCACGACGCGCACGAAGCAGTCGATCTGCAGCAAGGTCGCCGGCGAAAGCGCCGAAGCCACTCAGGGCCTCGTCGCATGCACCGCCGCTAGAACAGCCCGACGATCTCGCCCTTCTCGTCGAGGCCGATCTTGTGTGCGGCCGGGTTGGCGGACAGGCCCGGCAGGGTCATGACGTCGCCGCACAGCAGCACGACGAAGCCGGCGCCGGCGGAGAGCCGCGCGTCGACGATCGGCACGATGTGGTCGGTGGGCGCGTTCAGCGCCTTGGCGTCGGCCGAGAACGAGTATTGCGTCTTCGCCACGCAGATCGGCAGGTTGCCGTAGCCCTGGTCCTCGATCGTCTTGATCGCGGTCTTGGCCTTGCCCTCGATGGCGATGTCCTTGGCGCGGTAGATCTCCTTCGCCACGGTGCGCATCTTCTCGGCGATCGGCTTGTCCGCCTCGTAGAGCGGCTTGTACTTGGACTCGCCCGACTGGATGATCGCGACGACCTTCTCGGCGAGCTCGGTCGCGCCCTTGCCGCCGTTCGCCCAGTGCGTGCAGAGCACGGCGTCGGTGCCGAACTCCTTGCAGCTTTTCTTGATCAGCTCGAACTCGGCGTCGGTGTCGGAGATGAAGGCGTTGATCGCGACGATCGGCTTGATGCCGAACTTGGCGACGTTCTCGATGTGGCGCTCGAGGTTGGCCATGCCCTTCTTCAGCGCGTCGAGGTTCTCCTCGCCGAGCTTGTCCTTGGGCAGGCCGCCGTGCATCTTCAGCGCGCGCACGGTGGCGACGATGACCACCGCCTCGGGGTTGAGCCCGGCCTGGCGGCATTTGATGTCGAGGAACTTCTCCGCGCCGAGGTCGGCGCCGAAGCCGGCTTCCGTCACCACGTAGTCGGCGAGGTTCAGCGCGAGGTTGGTCGCGACCACCGAATTGCAGCCGTGCGCGATATTGGCGAACGGGCCGCCGTGGATGAAGGCCGGCGTGCCTTCCAGTGTCTGCACAAGGTTCGGCATGAAAGCGTCCTGCAGCAGCACCGTCATCGAGCCGACCGCCTCGAGCTGCTCGGCCGTCACGAATGCCTTGTCGCGGTTCTGCGCGACGACCATCTTCTTCAGCCGCTCCTGCAGGTCCTTCAGGTTCTTGGCGAGGCAGAAGACGGCCATGATCTCGGAGGCCACCAGGATGTCGAAGCGGCCCTGACGCGGGAAGCCGTTGGCGACGCCACCGAGGCTGGTGACGACGTCGCGCAGCGCGCGGTCGTTCATGTCGACCGAGCGCGCCCAGGAGATGCGGCGGGCGTCGATGTCGAGCTTGTTGCCGTGGTAGATATGGTTGTCGATCAGAGCGGCGAGCAGGTTGTTGGCCGAGGAGATCGCGTGAAAGTCGCCGGTGAAGTGCAGGTTGATCTGCTCCATCGGGATCACCTGCGCATGGCCGCCGCCCGCCGCGCCGCCCTTGACGCCGAAGCACGGGCCCAGCGCCGGCTCGCGCAGCGCGGTCGCCGCCTTCTTGCCGATCTGGCGCAGCGCATCGGCGAGGCCGACCGTGGTCGTGGTCTTGCCTTCGCCCGCCGGCGTCGGGTTGATCGCGGTGACGAGGATCAGCTTGCCCTTCTTGCCGCCCTTGTCCGCGTTTTCGACGAACTTGGTGTCGACCTTGGCGATGCCCTTGCCGTAGGGGATCAGCGCGTCCGCCGGGATGCCGATGCGCTCGGCGACCGTGGCGATCGGCTCCGGCGTCTTGGCGCGGGCGATTTCGATGTCGGTCGGCATGGGCGTCCTCCTCAAGGCGGCGTTTTGTCTTGTGGGTCGGGCCTTGCCACGCTTCGCGCGGGCAGGGCAAGGCGACGAACGCCGGAAAGCGCCACAAGTGCTTCCCAGGACTGCCGAATTATTGTCGGGGCGGCGGCAAAAAAGTTGAGGCTCTGGTGCGGGTGGGCGGCGGTG
>CAZZWW010000402.1:0-2446 GCA_964657815.1 Vulcanimicrobiota bacterium
AACGGGCGGACAGCGACATCGCATCGCTCGCCTTTTCGAAAGCCAAGACATGACCATCCACACCAAGCCGCAGAACCTCGTCGCCGGCGCCACGGGCGAGTGGGAGATCATCGTGGGCATGGAGATCCATGCGCAGGTGACGTCGCGCTCCAAGCTGTTCTCCGGCGCCTCGACCGAATTCGGCGCCGAGCCGAACTCGCACGTGTCGCTGGTCGATGCGGCGATGCCCGGCATGCTGCCGGTGATCAACGCGGAATGCGTGGCGCAAGCGGTGCGCACCGGCCTCGGCCTCGAGGCGCGGATCAACCGACGCTCGGTGTTCGACCGCAAGAACTACTTCTATCCCGATCTGCCGCAGGGCTATCAGATCTCACAGTACAAGGATCCGATCGTCGGCGAGGGCGTGGTCAAGGTGGACCTCACGCCGACGGAGAGCTTCGAGGTCGGTATCGAGCGCCTGCATCTCGAGCAGGACGCCGGCAAGTCGCTGCACGATCAGAGCCCGACGGAATCCTTCGTCGATCTCAACCGCTCCGGCGTCGCCTTGATGGAGATCGTATCGAAGCCGGACATGCGCTCGGCCGACGAGGCCAAGGCCTACGTCACCAAGCTGCGCACCATTCTGCGCTATCTCGGCACCTGCGACGGCAACATGGAGCAGGGCTCGCTCCGCGCCGACGTCAACGTCTCCGTGCGCCGTCCCGGCGAACCGCTCGGCACGCGCTGCGAGATCAAGAACGTCAACTCGATCCGCTTCATCGGCCAGGCCGTCGATGTCGAGGCGCGCCGCCAGATCGAGATCCTGGAGGATGGCGGTGCCATCATTCAGGAGACACGGCTGTTCGATCCGGGTCGCGGCGAGACGCGCTCTATGCGCAACAAGGAGGAGGCGCACGACTATCGCTACTTCCCCGATCCCGATCTGCTGCCGCTCGAGTTCGACCAGGACTTCGTCGATGCGCTGGCGGCCGAGCTTCCCGAGCTGCCGGATGCCAAGAAGGCCCGGTTCGTCGCCGACTACGGGCTCTCGCCCTACGATGCCGGCGTCCTCGTCGCCGACAAGGAGACCGGCGACTTCTTCGAGAGCTGCGTCGCCTACGGCGGCGGCAAGCGCGACGCCAAGGCGGTGGCGAACTGGGTCAACGGGGACGTCGCCGCCTTCGCCAACAGCGAGGGCGTGGCGGTGCACGCGACGCACCTGACGCCGGCGCAGGTCGCGGGCCTCGTCGACCTCATCGGCGACGGCACGATCTCGGGCAAGATCGCCAAGGACGTGCTGGCGATCCTCGTCGGCGAGGAGAAGGACGGCGACCCGCGCGCGATCGTGGAGAGCCGCGGCCTGAAGCAGGTGACCGACACCGGCGCCATCGAGGCGGCCGTCGATTCGATCATCGCGGCGAACCCGGCCAAGGTCGAACAGGCGCAAGCCAAACCAACCATGCTCGGCTGGTTCGTCGGCCAGGTCATGAAGTCGACCGGCGGCAAGGCCAACCCGCAGACGGTCAACGAGATCTTGAAACAGAAGCTCGGGCTCTGACGCTCCGCGAATCAGGCAAGCCGCTCCGGATGCGCGCCGTGAACCCCGATTCACACTGCGGCCCGTAACCTCCACCGGATTTTTGCACATGAAAAGCAACGCCTGAGAACGTCGAGCTTGACGCGCAGCGCAATCGCTCTTTCAAGGCAGTCATGTTTGAGACAAAACCTTTGTCCGATCAGCGCCTTGGGGAGGTGTGCGCCTGCTGCTTCTGAGGCTAGGCACATGAAATCGCTGGTCTTATTCATGCCGCTGCGACCACAGCCAACGCCTGGATTCGAGCGAAAAAGGGCGATTTCCATCGCAAGCTCAAACAAGGAAGCGTCGCATCCAAGGCGACTAACGGCGCGGTCGTCACGCGTCGGGGAAGCGATCGCGAGGCGGCTAGACTTTCCGCGATGTGTCATGCCCCTTGCTTCGCAAGTAGACGACGCTACCCTTCCTTCATCTCCATGCGGCAAAACAGTGCCGTCTCTGGTAGCCAAAGGGGACGACGATGGTGAAGGCAACCACCAAGAAAACGACCACCAAGCCGCAGGCCAAGGCTCCTGTCGCCAAAGCCGCGGCGAAGGCTCCTGCCACCAAAGCTTCCGCTTCGAAGGCGACCGCGAAGGCGCCGGCTGGATCGAAGGCCAAGGCAGCGGCGGCCAAGCCTGTCGCAGCCAAGAAGACCGCGCCCAAGGCCGCTTCGACGAAGGCCGCCTCGCCCAAGCCGGCCGTGGCCAAGACGGTGAAGAAGCCGACGAAGACGGCAGCGGCGGCAAAGGCTCCGACAGCAAAGGCGTCTGCCAAGACTCCGGCGAAGGCATCCGCCAAGACGTCGGCCTCCAAGGTGACGAAGCCCAAGGCCGTGAATGCGAAGCCGGCCGCAAAATCGGCTGCCAAGACCGCTAGTGCCAAGACCGGTAG
>CAZZWW010000403.1:0-2432 GCA_964657815.1 Vulcanimicrobiota bacterium
GGCGGCGCGCGATCTCGTGGCCGATCTGGCCGAGCTTCATCTTGGTGCCGGAGCCCGTCGGGCATTCGAGCTCGAAATCGTCGCCGTAGAACGTCTGGTAGCGGTGCAGCGCGACGACGATGAGAAAGTTGACCGGCATCCAGATCGGGCCGCGCCAGTTCGAGTTGCCGCCGAAGAGCCGCGTCGTGCCTTCGCCGGGCTCGTAGTCGACGCGGCTCTCGCTGCCCTGCACGACGACGATCGCGGGATGCGCGGCGTGCACCTTCGAGACCGAGCGGATGCCGTAGTCGGACAGGAACTCGGTCTCGTCGAGCATGCGGGTCAGCACGCGGTTGAGGCGCGCCTTGCGCATCAGCGAGAGCAGCGAATAATCGGCGCTGTTGCGATCGTTCCAGCGCGAGACGAGCCGCGCCAGCTCCGGCCGGTTGGCGAAGAGCCAGCGCACGCGCGCGCCGAAGTCGGGCAGCTTCTCGAAGATCTCGCCGCGCAGCAGCTCGACGGCGAACAGCGGGATCAGGCCGACCATCGAGCGCACCGGCAGGGTGATGGCGTCCTGGCCGGGGATCTCGAGCAGGTCGTAATAGAAGCCGTCGTGCTCGTCCCACAGGCCGTCGTGGTGCGAGCCGATCTCGTGGTGCACCGCGCCGGCGATGAGCAGGAAATGCTCGAAGAACTTGATCGCCATGTCCTCGTAGACGTGGTCGTCCATGGCGAGCTCGATCGAGAGCCGCATGAGGTTGAGCGCGTAGACCGCCGCCCACGCCGTGCCGTCGGCCTGGTCGAGGTGGCCGCCCTCGGGCAGCGTGCCGGAGCGGTTGAAGAGCGAGATGTTGTCGAGGCCGAGGAAGCCGCCCTCGAAGATGTTGCGGTCGCTCGCATCCTCTCGATTGACCCACCAGGTGAAGTTCAGCGTCAGCTTGTGATAGACGCGGCGCAGGAAGGTGAGGTCGGCGTGGCCCGAGCGGGCCCGGTCGATGTCGAAGATCTGCAGCGCCGCCAGCGCGTGCACCGGCGGGTTGGTGTCGGCGAAGTTCCACTCGTAGGCCGGGATCTGCCCGTTGGGGTGCAGGAAGCGCGACTGCAGCAGCAGCACCAGCTGTGCCTTGGCGAAGGCCGGGTCGATCAGCGCGAAGGTCACGCAGTGGAAGGCGAGATCCCAGGCGGCGAACCAGGGATATTCCCACGCGTCCGGCATGGAGAAGATGTCGTCCGAGCAGAAATGGCCCCATTCGGCGTCGCGGCCGAGCAGGCGCTCGTGCGGCGGCCGCGGCTCGGCCGGGTCGCCGTTGAGCCATTGCCGGATGTCGAACCCGTAATACTGCTTGCTCCACAGCATGCCGGCGAAGGCCTGGCGCTGCACGAGGCGCTTGTCGGCATCGTCCATGCCGGCCTGCAGCGCGCCGTAGAAGGCGTCGGTGTCGTCCCGGCGCGCCTGCACGATCGCATCGAAGTCGGCGAAGGCGTCGGTCCCGCTTGTGGCCGGCCGCAGCCGCAGCCGCAGCGTCACGGCGTTCTGGGCGGGCACCGTGACCGTGTAGTGCGCCGCCGCCTTCGTGCCGGTGCGCTCCGGGTTCACCGCGCCGGCGACCCCGCCGACGACATGGTCGCCGATGCCGTCTTTGAAGAAGCCTTCGGCCTCGACGCCGTAGAGCCGGTGCAGGTTGGTCTCGTTGTCGCAGAACAGCAGCTCCGGCGCGCCGTCGCAGTCGAGCCGCATCGCCGGCATGTCGGGGTGGGCGATAGCGACCGTCTTCGCACCGTCCACCGCCAGCTTCGGTTTCTTGGCGGGGTCGCCACTCCATGTCCAGGTGTTGCGCGACCAGAGGTGCGGCAGCACGTGGAGCGGGGCCTCGTCCGGGCCGCGGTTCGCCACCGTCACCAGCATCAGGACGTCGTCGGGCGCCGCCTTGGCGTATTCGACCGTGACGTCGAAGTAGCGATCCTGCTCGAACAGGCCGGTGTCGATCAGCTCGTACTCGCGCTCGAACTGCGAGCGCCGGGCGTTGGTCTCGACCAGGTCCTCGTAGGGGAACGCCGCCTGCGGATACTTGTAGAGCATGCGCATGTACGAGTGGGTCGGCGTGCCGTCGAGGTAGTAGTACAGCTCCTTGACGTCCTCGCCGTGGTTGCCCTGGCTGTTGGTGAGGCCGAACAGCCGCTCCTTGAGGATGGCATCATGGCCGTTCCACAGCGCGAGACCGAGGCAGACCGCGAGCTTGTCGTCGGCGAAGCCGGCGATGGCATCCTCGCCCCAGCGATAGGCCTTCGAGCGCGCCTGCTCGTGCGGCAGGTAGGTCCAGGCCTCCCCGTCCGGGCTGTAGTCCTCGCGCACCGTGCCCCATTGCCGGTCGCTGAGGTAGGGCCCGAACCGCCGCCACGCCCCGCCCGGCGTGTCCGCCTCGGCGAGCCTCCTGCCCTCCGCCGTCTTCGCC
>CAZZWW010000404.1:0-2421 GCA_964657815.1 Vulcanimicrobiota bacterium
CGATCTCGCGCAGCACCGCCAGCGAGGCGTCGCGCATCACCTGGTATTCCTTGTCGGTGAGCGTCAGCGCCGGCGCCACCGTGATCGAGTCGCCGGTGTGCACGCCCATCGGATCGATGTTCTCGATCGAGCAGACGATGATGCAATTGTCCGCGCGGTCGCGGACCACCTCCATCTCGTATTCCTTCCAGCCGAGCACGCTCTCCTCGACCAGCACCTCGTTGGTCGGCGAGGCGTCGATGCCGCCCTCGATGATCTCGATGTACTCGGCCTTGGTGTAGGCGATGCCGCCGCCGGTCCCGCCCATGGTGAACGACGGCCGGATGATCGCCGGCAGGCCGATGTCGTCGATGATGTCGAGTGCCGCCGAGAGCGTCTTGACGTGGTGCGAGCGCGGCGTGGCGAGCCCGATCTTCGTCATCGCCTCTCGGAATTTCTCGCGGTCCTCGGCCTTGTCGATCGCCTCGGCCGTGGCGCCGATCATCTCGATGCCGTGCTGCTTCAGCACGCCCATCTTCTGCAGCGACAGGGCGCAGTTCAGCGCCGTCTGCCCGCCCATCGTCGGCAGCAGCGCGAAGCCGCCCGTCTCGGTCTCGCGCTCCTTGGCGATGATCTTGGCGACGACCTCGGGGGTGATCGGCTCGACGTAGGTGCGGTCCGCCAGGTCCGGATCGGTCATGATCGTCGCCGGGTTCGAGTTCACCAGCACGACGCGGTAACCCTCGGCCTTGAGCGCCTTCAGCGCCTGGGTGCCGGAATAGTCGAACTCGCAGGCCTGCCCGATGATGATCGGCCCCGCGCCGATGATCAGGATGGTCGAGATGTCTGTGCGTCTGGGCATGATAGGTCCAGGCGTCCGCCCAGGCGGCCGCGCGTGAAAGGAGTCAAGAGCTTGATGGCAAGCGCTCTCTTGGCCGCCCGGCTGGGGAATGGCAAGAGTTGGCCGCATCGTTTTGCCGCCGCCCGATGGCCGCAATGACGCGATACATGCCGAATATTGCCGTCGCCACGCCCGGACACCCATGTCTGTCTTGAAGTTCGCGATCGCGGTCGCGTCTGTCGTTTTCGCACTGTCGGCCCTCGCGGATGAGCCCGCATATTCGCCGCCGACATGCTGGGACATCGTGCGGAACCATTCGACGTCGGACAACAACGACAAGTGCGTCGCGATGGCCGGTCCGCTCGCCGCTGTCAGAAGGCCTTGGACGCCGCTCCGTGGCCGCCTATGCGCCTAGCAACGATCGCCCTCCTTCTTCCACGATGCTAAAGTGCCGCCATGACCACGCTCCTGACGCGTCCGGCGCAGCACCGGCGGTTCACGATCGACGACCTCGACCGCATGGTGGAGGCCGGCATCCTCGGTCACGACGAGCGCGTCGAGCTGATCGACGGAGAGATCGTCGCCATGTCCGCCAAAGGGAACCGGCACGAGGGTATCAAGGTCGCGCTCGCCTATCGCTGGGGTCAATCGTGCCCGCGAGGCTTTATGTATGCCCCGGAAACCGCGCTGCGGCTCGACCGGCTCAACTACCTGGAGCCTGATTTCATCGTCTTCGCCCGCACGACGCGACTGGCCGACGTCGAGGGGCCGGACGTGCTGCTCGCCGTCGAGGTCGCCGATTCCTCGCTGGACTACGATCTGAAGCGCAAGCCGCTGGTCTACGCCGCCTTCGGCGTGCGCGAACTCTGGGTGATCGATGCCGCGCGCCGCTTCGTTCATGTGCACCGGAGTGCGGGACCGGACGGCTACGCCGACGTCCGCGAGTACGGGCCGGACGCGCGCCTGGTGCCTCGCCATGCCCCGGACGCGTTCGCCTTCGCTCTCGACGATCTCGAGGAGCTCTAGCCAGCCTCGGCCAAGCGTCGCCGCCAACGCGAATGCCCGCAGCGACGGCAGGTTGTTTCCCACGCCGGCAGTCGACAAGCCACAATTGCTGCCTATCTAGAGAGAGCGGGTCCCTTCTGGACCTGCAGATGTTGAGAATTGGACGTTCGATGGCTACTGGTACTGTGAAATGGTTTAACGGCGAGAAGGGCTACGGCTTCATCGAGCCAGAGGCCGGCGGCAAGGACGTCTTCGTCCATATCTCCGCCGTGGAACAGGCCGGTATGCGCGGTCTGGCCGAGGGCCAGAAGGTGTCCTACGACGTCAAGCCGGATCGCGGCAAGGAATCGGCCGTGAACCTCGCGGCCGTCTGAACCGACCGTGTCGCAGGTGGCGGCCGCCGCCACCTGCTCTGCCCTTTAACTCGTTGATATTGTGCGAACACCGAGGTGCTCGTCAGGCCCCGACGCCAGGTCCGGCCGGGCTGCGTGACACCCCTTGCATATACTTCGCGCTTCCACCAACATGACGTCGTCGCCTCGTCCCGGAACCTGCTGAAGGCTCTGCGATCGACACCACCATCCGCCCGGTCGCCG
>CAZZWW010000405.1:0-2413 GCA_964657815.1 Vulcanimicrobiota bacterium
CTGGCGGCGCCGACCAGTCCGGCGGCCGAAGCTCCGGCGGTCGCGGCGAGAACGGTGCGGCGGGTAAGATCGGCCATGGCGACAACTCCTCTGTTGTCGTCGCCAACGACAGGCGTGCGCCGTCGTTCAGTCCGCCGGTTCGTCGATCCGGACCTCGCCGCGGAAGCCCAAAGCCAGCACGTAAAGCTCGGCCGAACCGGCGCGGCTGGCGTTGGGCTTGACGTGATGGACCGTGGTGAAGGCGGTCTTGAGCCGGCGCAGCAACTCGCCCTCGGTTCCCCCCTGGAACACTTTCGCGAGGAACACGCCGCCCTCCTCGAGCACCTCGCAGGCGAAATCGATGGCGAGCTCGGCCAGGGCAACGATGCGGATGTGGTCGGTCTTCTTGTGGCCCGTGGCGTTGGCGGCCATATCGGAGAGCACCACGTCGGCCTTGCCGCCGAGCATCGCCTTCAGGCGCTCGGGCGCGCTCTCGTCGAGGAAGTCGAGCACCTCGAAAGCGACACCGGCGAGTGGGTCGATCGGCAGCAGGTCGATGCCCACCACCTTGCCCCTGCCCTGCTCCGCGCCGACCTTCTTGCCAGCCACCTGCGACCAGCCGCCGGGTGCCGCGCCGAGATCGACCACGCGCTGGCCGGCCTTGAGGAAATGGTAGCGCTCGTCGATCTCGATGAGCTTGTAGGCGGCGCGCGATCGATAGCCGTCGCGCTTGGCCTGGGCGACGTACGGGTCGTTGAGCTGGCGCTGCAGCCAGAGCGTCGACGACAGCGAGCGCTTGCGCGCGGTCTTCACCCTCGTCTTGAGATCGCCCCGCGAGGCGCCTCCGCCGACGTTGCCGGCCATGCTCAGGTCCCGTCCCGCGACCACATGCGGTCTGCCGCCATCATCTGCATGAGGATGCCCTCGCGAAGGCCGCGATCGGCGATGCGTACGCGCTCGCAGGGGAAAGCGCGGCGGATCGCCTCGAAGATCGCGCAGCCGGCCAGCACAAGGTCGGCGCGATCGGGCCCGATGCAGCCGTTCAGCGCGCGCTCCTCGAAGGACATGCCGCGCAGCGAGGCCATCGTGGTCGAGATCTCGTCCTGGCTCATCCACAGCCCGTCGACCCGGCGCCGCTCGTAGCGGGGAAGGTCGAGATGGACGCCGGCGATGGTGGTCACCGTGCCCGAGGTGCCGAGCAGGTGGAACCGCGCGTTGCGCGGCAGCGCCGCGACCAGTTGCTTGAAGCGCTCCAGCTCGGCGTCGCAACTTTCGACCATCGCCTCGAAGACCTCGGGCGTGACGAAACGACCGCCGAACCGCTCGGCGAGGGTGACCACGCCGACCTTCATCGATTCCCAGGCGCCGACGCGATCGCGCAGCTCGCCTTCGGCAAGGCGGTGGCGCTGCCACGTCGGCCCGGCGGCGCGCGACAGCCAGACGATCTCCGTGGAGCCGCCGCCGATGTCGAAAAGCACGATAGACTCGGCCTCGGGATCGGCGAGGCTGGCGCAGCCGGAGGTCGCGAGGAACGCCTCCGTTTCGCGCGAGACGATCTCGAGCTCGAACCGCGTGGCCTCGGCGACCCTGGCGAGGAACTCCTCGCTGTTGGCGGCGGCACGGCAGGCCTCGGTGGCGATCAGGCGCGAGCGCGTGACGTGCCGCGCCTGCATCTTCTCCCGACAGATCTTCAGGGCGGCGATCGTCCGGCTCATCGCCGCTTCTGACAGCCGGCCCGAGGTGCTCACCCCCTCGCCGAGGCGAACGATGCGGCAGAAGCTATCGACGACGCGGAACGCACCCGTATCGAAGCCGGGCGCGGGCTGGCGCGCGATCAGCAGCCGGCAATTGTTGGTGCCGAGATCGAGCGCCGCGTAGACCGGAGTCCGCTGCCGAAGCGCGCCGGCGTGGTCGGCGGCGGCGCGAAAAATGGGAGCGCTGCGGATCGCGTTCGAAGGTCCTCCCGCGTCGCCGGACGGCGGAGCAGCGGTATCGAGCTCCATGGCCGTCCGATTCATGCGCGCGATGCCCTCATGGCCCTGCCTCATGCGGGGCCGCGACACTGGAAATGTAACTGTTGCATCAGCTTCTGTCCAAGCTCTTAAGCCGAGACCGGCAAAGGCTCGTCACCGTCCGCCGCGGGACTTGACCCTCCGCTCGGGGAGCCTGACGCGGCGAGGCGGCAACGGCGGTTCGCTCGGCAGGCGGGCGGCCTCCGGCGTTCTCGGCTGCGGGATTGGACTCGGCTCGGTCTGCGCCGTCGCTGGCGCAACGGGCGGCGGCGCCGGGCGGGGCGGAGAGACGTTTGCCGGGGCGACCGGGATCACGGGAGCCGCGGCTCCCGGCGCGCTCGGCACCGGGCTCGGGCCGGGCGGCTTCGCCGTGGCGACTGGGCTTTCCGGCGCCGCCGGGGCAGCGGCCACGGGTGCGGCGG
>CAZZWW010000406.1:0-2411 GCA_964657815.1 Vulcanimicrobiota bacterium
CAGGGGTGGGGGTCGCTCCGTGTGTTTCGCTCTGCCGGTGAAGCAGAGTGCTCGAGATTTTCCTATGGATCTGGCGGCCGAGACGCACGGCCGGACCCCCACCCCTAGCCCCTCCCCGCAAGGGGGAGGGGAAAACGCTGCCGGCGTCGAGAGATATGAATTCGGCAGGATCGCGCTCACGGCCGGGACACGGGCGTCGCGGTTGCGTCGGCGCCCAGGGAATTGTAGCGGAGGCGGCCCTTGCCGCGACCGGAGACCTCGAAGACAGCCATGAGCCTCGGTGGACCCTCGTTGGATGCGTCGTTCTTGCCCGAAGGGAACAGCGGCGGCAAGGTCGCCGCGGCCAAGCGCGCGATCGCCATCATCGCCAACGACAAGGTGATGCACTGGCTGCTGCCCTTCCTCGAGAGCTGGAAGGCGACCAACCCGACGCTGCCCGTGCACCTCATCCCCTACGACGACAACGTCGAACGCACGCGGCAGGTCGCGGCGCTCTACGGCGTCCAGTTCTCCGACATCGACTGCCGCGAGCTCGATGCCCTGTCGAAGAAGCTCTACCCCGTCAGCTTCGGCAAGCGCTTCCGCCTGCGCAAGCTTCTCTCCCTGGCGCTGCCGCTCGACGAGGTCATCTACTTCGACGTCGACATCATCCTGTTCCGCGACCTCGAGCCGGTGTTCGGCCTCATCGAGCCCGGCGTCACCGATTTCATCGTCGTCACGCGCACCGACGAATACGTCTACAACAAGCGCAGCCACGAGATCGCGTACCTGCGCGACGCCTTCACCTTCAACGACGGCTTCTTCGTCACGTCGAACAAGGTGCTCGACGTGCAGGACTTCTACGACGCCATGGAAGCCGACGAGCGCACCTTCGACGCCGTGCGCCAGCGCGGCGGCCTGTTCGCGCAGCCGTTGACGAACTTCGTCGTCCACCGCAAGGGCCTGAAGATCAAGGCGCTCTACGACGTGGTGCCCGGCGCGTCGGGCGAGAGCTACCACAAGGCCACCAACGTCGTGTTCGGCGACGACGGTCCGATCTGCTCCTACGACGGCCGGGTCTATTTCGCGCATTGGCCCGGCGTGACCGGCGTGCCCAAGGGCGGCGTCTTCGACGACGCGTGGCAGGCCTACGCCAAGCTCGCGGACGCGCGCGTGGCCAAGGCCGGCCTGTGAGCGACGCGCCGACCGCGCCGGCCTTC
Organism: Vulcanimicrobiota bacterium; assembly: GCA_964657815.1. Classification (GTDB taxonomy): domain Bacteria; phylum Pseudomonadota; class Alphaproteobacteria; order Rhizobiales; family Beijerinckiaceae; genus RH-AL1. The sequence continues at coordinate 1,200 of CAZZWW010000406.1, forward strand.
GCGCTGCCGCTCGTCAGCGTCGTCGTCGTCAACTACAATTACGCGCGCTTCGTCACCGCCGCCGTCGAGTCGATCTTCGCGCAGACCTATCCCAACATCGAATGCGTCGTGCTCGACAACAAGTCGACCGACGACAGCCTCGCGGTGCTCGCCGATCTCCGGCGTCGCTTCCCGGCCCTGCGGATCGTCGAGCGCGCCGCCAACGAGGGACAGGCGGTGGCGTCCGTCGACGGGTTCGAGGCGACGAGCGGCCCCTACGTCGTGCTGTTCGACGCCGACGACGTGATGCTGCCCGAGTTCGTCGCGACGCACGTGGCGACGCACCTGTCGCTGCGCATCCCCGTCGGCTTCTCCTGTTCCGACATGTTCCAGACGGTCGGCACCGGGCTGGTGCTCGGCACGTTCGCGCCGCTGAACGACTACGTGCGGTCCGGCAAAGGCCGCCGCGACGACCTCGTCCGCCCTGTCGACGCGAGCGAGCCGGCGCTGCCGCTCGCCGCCCTGCCGGATGTCGAGCCGGCCCGCGTGCACTACGTCGCGCCGCGCCAGAGCGACTGGGTCTGGGCCTCGATGTCGGCGTTCCTGTTCCGCCGCGACGCGCTCAACCTCGTCATGCGCTGCGCCGCGCTGAGGGGTTTGATGACGAACTTCGACGTCTTCGTCACGCGCGGTCTCAACGTGCTGACGGGAAGCGTCGTGATCGATCGCACCCTGACGGTCTATCGCATGCACGATTCCAACATCTTCGTGCGCCATCCCCATCTCGACGGCTGCTTCAACTTCGCCCGCGGCGGCCGCTACGACGAGGAGCAGACGGCGCGGCGCATGCTGATCGATCACGTGCTCGACGGCCTGCCCGAGCTCGCCGAGAAGGTCATGGACCGCCGCCGCCTGCTCGACGCGATCCGCACGCTCGACAAGGTCAATCCGGCGCTGCACGCGACGGACGCGCGCGGCTCCTACGCCGCCGCCGCCTTCGTGGCGAGGTTGCCGATCCTGCGCCAGGTCCTCGCGCGCGGCGAGCTGGCGCTATGGGCGCTCGCGCTCCGGGTCTCGCCGCTCGCGCTCGTTCGAGGCTGACGGCAACTGCCCGACTCAGGCCGTGAGCGCCCCGCCCGCGAGCAAAGCGCGCAGCTTCAACCGCCACGGCGCGCCGCGGAGGACGAACAACAGCGCCGGGCCGCGCCCGACCGTCGCGGCGACGGTCGCGAA
>CAZZWW010000407.1:0-2408 GCA_964657815.1 Vulcanimicrobiota bacterium
CCGCGCGCTGGCCTACCGTTCGATCGGTCGCAACGACGATGCCCTCGCCGACTTCAACCGCGCCATCACCGCCAATCCGAACCATGCCCCGGCCTATCTCGGCCGCGGCAACCTCGAGCGCACGCAGGGCCAGCTCGACCCGGCGATGAGCGACCTCAACACCGCCATCCGCCTCAACCCCGAGGATGCCCAGGCCTTCCACGCCCGCGGCCTTCTCTACCAGCGCCGGGGCAACCAGCCCCAGGCGATCACCAATTTCGACAACGCGATCGACCGTGATCCCTTCAAGGCCGCGCCCTACCAGGCGCGCGGCGAGAGCCTCATCGCCGTCGGCAAGCCCGACAAGGCGATCGAGGATTTCAACGCCGCGCTCAACGTCAACAACAAGAACGGCGGCGCCTGGGCTGGACTCGGCCTCGCCTATGAGAAGCAGGGCAACCGAGCCAAGGCGGCAGAGATGTACAAGCGCGCCCTGAACTTCGATCCGCAGAATGCCACCGCCACCCAGGGCCAGGAGCGGCTCGGACGCGCGGCCTGATCGCGCGGCGGTGGCGTCCCACGCGGGACACACCTCCAGCGGTAATAGACCGGCCGCGATGCTGCCTCCGCGTCGCCTCTATCCAACGCGTTAAGCTTGACGCTCTAAGCCTTTGACCAGCGCGACGTCGCGCCGCCCCCGGGACATACCCCATGCAGACGCTGTCGCGCCGGCTCGTCCCCCTTCTCGCGGGGGCCTTGATGCTGAGCGCCTGCGCGGATCATCCCCATGGCGTGCTGATGCCGGTGCTGGCGAGCGCGTCCGGGACCAGCGACGTCAACGTCCTGGTGGCGACGACGCGCGGGCAGGACGCTTCGCCCGGCGTCATGTTCAACGGGCTGCGCGCCGACGCGACGGCTTTCGCCGACATCCAGGTCTCGATCCCGCCCGACTCGGTCCGGACCGTCGGCGAGGTGCAGTGGCCCAAGCAGCTGCCCGGCGATCCCGCCGTGGATTTCGTGACCAAGCATACCGCCATCATCGATCGCCAGACCGCCCTGTCGCTGGTGCACAGCGAGCTTCGGCATTCGCCCAAGAAGCAGGTCCTGGTCTTCGTCCACGGCTTCAACAACAAGTTCGAGGACGCGGTCTACCGCTTCGCGCAGATCGTCCACGACAGCGGCACCGACGCGGTGCCGGTGCTGTTCACATGGCCCTCGAAGGGCAGCGCGCTCGCCTACGGCTACGACCGCGAGAGCTCGACCTACAGTCGCAACCAGCTCGAGGACGTGCTGCGGGGCCTCTGCGCCGATCCGAGCGTCGGCGAAGTGTCGATCCTGGCCCATTCGATGGGAAACTGGCTGCTGCTCGAGAGCCTGCGCCAGATGGCGATCCGTGGCGGCCGGATCCCGCCCAAGATCAAGAACGTGCTGCTCGCAGCACCCGACGTCGACATCGACATCGCCCGCGAGCAGATCGCCGACATGGGTCCGGTGAAGCCGAACTTCGCGCTGTTCCTGTCGCGCTCCGACAAGGCCCTGGAGCTGTCGAAGAACGTCTGGGGTTCGAAGGCGCGGCTCGGCGACATCGATCCGATGAAGGAGCCCTACCGATCGATGCTCCAGCGCGACAAGATCGCGGTCTACGACCTGTCGCTGATCGGATCGAGCGGCGGGCTCAACCACGACACCTTCGCGACCAGCCCGGAGATCGTCGAATTGATCGGGACGCGGCTTGCACGGGGCCAGGCGGTCGCCGACAGCGGCCAGCGTTTCAGCGACACTCTCTTCACATACTCGAGCGGCGCGATCTCGCGGGCCGGCGACGCCGCCGGGCTGATCGTCAGCGGCCCCACGGCGGCGATCGACATGGACGCGCGCGACAACTATCGCGAGCGCTTCCGGCAGTTCGGGGACGGTCTGCTGGGCCGCTGATCTCTTGCGGGAGGGCTCAGCTGTCGAGACACGCGCTGTATTGACGCTCAGACCTTGAACGGCCTGGCGTCGGTGACCTTCCACTCGCCGGCCGATACGGCGCAGGCGGTGCCCTGCAGCTTCCGGCCCGCGTCGCCCTGCTTCAGCTCCCCGATGAAGGCGCGGCATACCTTGCCGTCGGCATTGTAGGCCTTGCCCACCGCCGTGATCGCGCCGCGGTCGCCCGATTTCGCGTTGTCCCACTTCACAGTGGCCCCGTCACCTTGCGGATCGAGCGCGGTCGCGAGCGCCGCCGTCTCGCGACGGCGATCCTCCTCGTCCAGCATGCGGCCGAATGGCACGGGGGAATTCGAGCCGGTGACGTCGTCGCCCGGCATCAGCGAGGCCATGGGAAACGACATGGCGCAGCCGCCCAAGGTGGGAGCGAGGGCGAGCAGGAGGCAGCCCAAACGGCGACGACGAGCCGGGCGCGCGGGTGACGTTCCGGGCGTGGCTGC
>CAZZWW010000408.1:0-2400 GCA_964657815.1 Vulcanimicrobiota bacterium
CACCGATGGCGATCGCGATCGCCACTGACAGCGTCGAGCAGGGAGGCGTTGAGTCGCCTTCCTGCTTTGCAGACGCGGGCCCCTGCGTTGTCCATTCGGACCCGCGTCAGCCGCACCCAAGCCGCGTCGGCCGGAGATCACCGATTGAACGTCGGCCTTTCGCCTTCGCCACGATGCTCCTCTTCGTCGTTCGCAGGCGAGAGCCCCGGCGACAGCAACCCTTCGGTCACGCTGCGCGAGGCAGGGGCGCGGCGATCCTCGGAGCGGCTCTGGCGAGCCTGTGGATCACGCCTTGAACGCTCGGCCTCTTCGCGGCTTGAGCCTGTGCCGTGCTTCCGGCAAGGGAGGACGCCTTTTCACGGAGCCCGCTGCCATGACACGCCACGGCACGATGATCGCCGCACTCCTGTTCTGCGCCGCGGCCCCGCTCGCTGGCGCTGCGGACGAGGCGAAAGCGCCCGCCAAACCCGCCCCTCTCACCCCCATCAGCAACGACGCCATGATGCTCGGCAACGATTTCGCCGCCCTCTCCACCGTTCTCGGCCAGGACAACGCCCAGCCCGGCCCGCGCACCGTGCCCGGCCGGGTCATCCCGGTGCCGACCACCACCAGCCCGCAGTTCAAGGCGCTGGTCGCCGCGCCCTACCGCGCGCCGGACTGGAACGCCGACCCCAAGAGCCCGGACGCGTGGCACGCGCTCGTGGCGCAGCTCGCGGCCAAGGGTGCCGCCAAGCTTCCGGCCTTGCGCGACAAGCTGAGCGTGACCAGCGAGCCGATGGCGCTCGGCGGCGTCAAGGCCTTCCTCGTCAAGGCCAAGACGGTGCCCGCCGCGCACCAGGGCAAGGTGATCCTCGCCATCCACGGCGGCGGCTTCGTCTACAATCCCGGCGAGGCGGGCACGCTGGAGGCCATCCTCATGGCCGGCTTCGGCGGCTACGAGGTCTACGCCGTCGACTATCGCATGGCGCCGGACCATCCGTTCCCTGCCGCCAACGACGACGTCATGGCCGCTTACAAGGCGCTGCTCGCGACCCACAAGCCGGGCGACATCGCGGTGGTCGGCACCTCGGCCGGCGGCGGACTGGCGCTGGCGCTGTGCCTGCGCGCCAAGGCCGAGGGCGTGCCGCTGCCGGCTGTCATCGCACCCGGGACGCCCGAGGCCGACATGACGAATGCCGGCGACACGATCCGCACCAACGAGTGGCTGGACAACGTGCTCGTCAGCATCGACGGCTACGCCACCGCCGCGACCAAGGTCTACGTTCCGGCCGGGCACGACCTGAAGGACCCGCAGCTCTCGCCGATCTTCGGCGACTTCACCGGCATGCCGCCGGCGATCATCACGTCGGGCACGCGCGACCTTTTCCTGTCGAATTCCGTGCGCGTGCACCGCAAGCTGCGCCAGGCCGGCGTCGAGGCCACGCTGCAGGTCTTCGAGGGCATGAGCCACGCGCAATACCTCTTCAACGCCGATGCGCCGGAGACGAAGGAGGCCTTCACCGAGATCGCCGCGTTCTTCGATCGGCACTGGGCGCGCTGAGGCCGTCACGAAAAAGGCCGCCCGGAGGGCGGCCAAGTTGTTCGGAGGAATGCCAGCAAAGAACGTGGCGCTTCGCCCTATTCGCCCGCGCTCCAGGCGGGAAGGGCGCAAGTTCCCGACCTGAAGAAAGATAGACGGAAATCCTCTTCTCCCCTGCGGGAGAAGGTGGCGCGAAGCGCCGGATGAGGGGTCCGACGATCTTGAAGGTAGGCCGTCGAACGGTTCAGGAAAGGCGACCCGACCGCTCGTCCGCCCTTCGGGCACCTTTCTCCCGCCTGGGGGAGAAGGCAGATCATCGGGACGAAGGCAGAGCCGGCCCTACAGCTTCGCCAGCAGCTTCTCGGCGCTGGTCTCGTCGGCCTGGCCCGGACTGGCCTCGATCGCCATGCTCTTCACCACGCCGTCGTCGACCACCATGGCGTAGCGCTGCGACCTTGTGCCGAGCCCGCGCTCGCCGAGGTCGAGCGTCAGCCCCATCGCCTTGGCGAAATCGGCGCTGCCGTCGGCGAGGAAGGTCACCTTGCCCTCGCCGCCGGTGTGCTTGGCCCAGGCGCCCATCACGAACACGTCGTTGACCGAGGTGCAGGCGATCGCGTCGACGCCCTTGGCCTTGAGGTCGGCGGCCTTGTCGATGAAGCCGGGGAGATGCTTGGCCGAGCAGGTCGGCGTGAAGGCGCCGGGCAGCGCGAACAGCGCCACCGTCTTGCCCGCGAAGAACTCCTTGCCGACCGGCTCGGGGCCGTGCTCGGTCATGGTCGAGAAGGTCGCGTCGGGAAGCGTATCGCCGATCTTGATCGTCATCGTGGGGATCCTTGGAAGGGAGCCGTTGGCCGGCCGTTGAGGGGAGACGATGCGGACCT
>CAZZWW010000409.1:0-2400 GCA_964657815.1 Vulcanimicrobiota bacterium
CGACGTCTGCAAGACCCTGATGAAGTACCGCGCCGGCCACGGCGAGACGATCATGACGCCGCTCTCCGTCACCTATTGCCAGCGCGCCCGCGTGCACCTCGCCTCCATCGGCTCGCCGCTCGCCGGCACGATCACGCCGGCCGACCTCGTCGCCGCCACCGCGGCGGTGGACGCGGCGCGCGCCAGCGAGAGCCTGACGATCCACGGCCGGCCCAAGACCGGCGCCTCGTTCTGGGCGGCGTTCCGCTCCCGCATCGGGCGCATCAACGCCAAGCTCGAAGCGAAATGGAAGCGCACCGCGTTGCGCTGACGAAGTCGGCTGACGGCGACATCGCCGACATGGGGGGACACACCCCCTCGCGACTGGCCATGCGCATTTTGCGGCGCGGATGCGGCGCGCTCGCGGTTTCTGATCTCCTGTTTCCACTATAGTGACAACGCGCAGCCTGCGGAAAAGTCACCGCTCCGGCACCTGCGGCCACCTTGCCGCGTCACGCGCCGGTTGTCCTTCCCGGCCCGGTCGTGGAAGAGAGGCCATGTCCAAGCAGCCCAGCCCCATCGCCGTCGACGGCGTCCTCGGACGCCACGCCGCCCTGCCCGCCTCGCCGGAGGAGACGCGTCTCGAGCGCGTCCCCAACCCGCACCCCGACACCAACTACGTGGCCAGGTTCACCGCGCCGGAGTTCACCTCGCTCTGCCCGGTCACCGGCCAGCCCGACTTCGCCCACCTCGTCATCGACACCATGCCCGGCGACTGGCTCGTCGAATCGAAGTCGCTGAAGCTCTACCTCGGCGCCTTCCGCAACCACGGCGCCTTCCACGAGGATTGCACCGTGCGTATCGGCAAGGACCTCGCGGCCCTCCTCGCGCCGCGCTGGCTGCGCATCGGCGGCTACTGGTACCCGCGCGGCGGCATGCCCATCGACGTGTTCTGGCAGACCGGGGCACCGCTCGCGGGCGTGTGGCTGCCGGACCAGGGGGTGCCGGCATATCGCGGGCGGGGGTAGCGGATCGGCCGATGATCGTCGACTTCAGGGATCGATGGCTCGAGCGCTTCTTCGTCGACGACACGCGCTCGAAACACGTTCCTGCCGATCTCGCCGAGCGGCTGTTTCGACGACTGCAGATGCTGGACGACGCGGCTTCGACGCTCGACCTGCTCGTACCGCCGCGCAACAACTTCGAGATGTTGCGCGGCAGACTGGACGGCTTAAGCTCGATCCGTGTGTACGGGCAGTGGCGCCTGATCTTCCGGTGGAACGGCTCGAAAGGCGAAGCGAGCGGAGTCTATCTCGATGATCACAGCTATCGGTGAAGGTCATGCTGACGACGACGCGTAAGCCGGCTTCCGTCGGCACCATCCTACGAGAGGAGTTCCTGGCGCCGCTCGGCTTGTCGGAGGACACGCTCGCGGATGCCATGGGTGTTCCGACGGAGGAAGCGCAAGATCTCTGTGGTGACCGGCGAGGCGTCACGGCATCGACGGCGCTGGTTCTCGCGCGTGTCTTCGGCAACAGCGCCGATTTCTGGCTCAACGTGCAACGACGCGCCGATCTCTGGGCGGCGATGAATTCGGCCGAAGACATCGATCGGGTGTCCCGGGCCAAGCGTCTGGTCGACGCCGTCTGAACCGGTCCCAGCCCCAACCCGGATTGGCCCCTCAAACCCCGAGGTTCTCATGACTTTCGCATCGGTTGGCACGACGGCCGATCTCGCCCCCGGCGCCATGAAAGGCGTCGAGGTGGAGGGCCAGAAGCTCCTCCTCGCCAACGTCGGCGGCACCTTCTACGCCATCCAGCGCAAGTGCCCGCACATGGGTTTCGACCTCTGCAAGGGCACGCTTCACGACGGCCAAGTGACCTGCCGCATGCACGGTGCCACCTTCGACCTGAAGACCGGCGAGGCGGTCGAAAAGGCCAAGCTGCTGTTTCTCAAGACGCAGCCAAAGCCGGCAAAGACGTATCCGGTGGAGGTCGAGGGCGGGCAGGTCATGGTTGAGGTGTGAAACACGGGACGAGTGTTATTGTGAGAAAATAATCGATGAATGAAGATAAAAAGGACGACCACATCATTCATGACCATCCTGTACCCCCCGAGGAGCTAGCTAGATATAGTCCCGTGCGCGATGCAGCTTCTGAGCAAGATATAGCTCGATATGTGATGCTGGAGGCCAGCGATGAGGACGTGAAGCATGTTGAGAAGGTGAAAACCGAGTACGTGATGGGCGATGCGTATGAGGTTTGGGACGTTACAACCGATAAAAACCGATGGTGGGTTTTAACCAACGCTACAAACCTGTACTCTCAGGAATATTTTCCAAGCCTGGATTATACGTTGTCATTTCACGTCGGCTTGATGATGCGAATGAGGAGCCGACGTGAGCCAGATGATGAGACGGTG
>CAZZWW010000410.1:0-2383 GCA_964657815.1 Vulcanimicrobiota bacterium
AGGTGATGAACTGGGCGCCGAACATCGAGACGGTTGGCGGCGGCACGCCGCGGCGCGTGCATTCGCGCCCGAACGCCGCGATCGCGAGCGGATGTGCCAAGAAGAAGCCCGGCTCCTTCCACACGTGGGTGAGGAGCGCATCGAGATCGTCCGGCGTAGGGGCACCGGCGCGCGTCGTGATGCGCTGCTCCGGCGCCGCGTTGGTCAGCAACCCGTATTCCGGATTGTTGATGAGTTCGCTCTCCTGGCGCTCCTTGATGATCTCGATCGTGAGGCGCAGCTGCTCGGACACCTGGCTGTAAGGCGCCGAGTAGAGGTGGGCGACGCGGGTGTGAATATCGACGACGCTGTTCACGGCCGACAGCAGGAACTCGCGCGGATGCTCCTCGTAATCGACGTAGGTCTGCGGCACGATCCGCTCGTCTCGGGCGGAACAGTCGACTGAAATGCGCGACGCGTCCTTGACGCGGTTGAGGCGGAAAATACCGGCCTCGACCGGCACCCATTGCAGCGCCCGCGTCAGCCAGCGTGGCGTGATCGCGGACATCTGCGGCGCGGATTTCGTCGCATTGGCGAGCTGACGTGCGGAAACGTCGCCGAGGGATGTTTGCTGGATGTCGTCGGCCATCGAACCTTCTTCCTGCGGCGCGCATCTGATCTATGCGAGGCGGCAGCAGGGATAATCGCGCAGCCAGTCTCCTTGCAAGCGAAATCACCTCACCGATTGAGGAATGTTATTGCGCTGCGAAAAGTGGTCGACAAGCGGAGAATCCTTCTTTCCAGTCAAATGAGCAATAAATCTTCTTCGCGCGCTCGGTCGCCCCGGCATCCGGCTGGCCAGGCGGGTTCTCCGGCGCCCACAGCGCGAGTCTGCTCGTGTGCGCCGGATTGCGACCCGCGCTTGCTCCGCCCTCTCCCGCGTGCCATGCCGCAGGCCTTCTCCCGCGCAGGATGTCTCATGGCCCGTTCCACCGCCGACAAGGACGCCGCCGCCGAGCTGCTCGCGACCGCGGAGGCCAATACGAAGGGTCCCGTGCTGACGCCGGAGCAGACGCTGCTGATGTTCGCTCTGGTCGCCCGGCAGGGCTTCATCGCCCAGAACGACCTCGGCGTGCCGGTCGACGCCGGCGACCGCGAAACGCTCGACCGCGAGGGCCTCCTCACCACCGTCAAGCGCGAGCAGAACGCGCTGTGGCTCCAGATCACCGACGCCGGCTGGAGCTGGGTCGCAAACAACACCAACAAGGCCGTGCCGCCGTCGCACTCCACGGTGCATCACCTGATGCAGCGCATCGGCGCGCATCTCCAGGAGTCCGGCGAGGACCTGAAGAGCTTCATCGGCACGCCCGAAGTCGGCGCGATGGATCCCGAACTCGCCGACTAGCGCCCTTGCTCAGTGCCCGGCCAAGCCGGGAAACAGCACCCGCAGGCTCGAGACGATCATCTCCGCCGCGATCGCCGCGAGGATCATGCCCATCAGGCGCCGCGTGATGGCGGTCGCCGTCGCCGACAGCCTGCGGCCGATCCAGGGCGCGGCGAAGAGGCTGGCGACGAGCACGGCGAGGAACAGCACGAGGCCGATGGCGAGCTCGGGAATGCGGCCGTCCCGCCGCGCCGTCTCGCTGAACACGATGAGCGTGGCGATCGTGCCCGGACCGACCAGCAGCGGCACCGTCAGCGGGTAGATCGCGACATCGGCCGGTGCGGTGTCGGCCGTCTCGTGGGCCTCCGCCGGCGTGCGCGCGTGGGCCTGGCTGGCCGAGCCCTGCACCATGGTCAGCGCGATCAGCAGCAGCAGCAGGCCGCCGGCGAGGCGGAAGTCGTCGACGCTGATCCCGAACGCCTTCAGGATGAGATCGCCCGCCAGCACGGAGACCACGCAGCCGATCGTGGTGCCGATCGAGGCGGTCGCCGCCACGCGGCGCTGCACCTCCAACGGCGCGCCGTTCGTCAGCGACAGGAACACCGGCACGTTGGCGATCGGGTTCATGATCGCGAACAACGCGGCGAACACCTTCACGACGAAGGCCGGATCGAAGCTCATCGTCAGGCCCGCGCCTCGATGACCATGTTGAAGGGCGTCTCGGCTGCCTTGCGCACGCGGGTGAAACCGCCGTGTCCGATCACCTCTGACAGTCGCGCGAAGCCGGCCTGCGCGCCGAGCGCCAGGCCCACCGGCTGGGCGAGAGAAGTAGGGATGCAAACCCTCGTCGAGCCGGCGTAGGACAGCCGGCCGATCGGGTTGAGGTTGTCCTCGATGCGGTCGCCGGCCTGCGGCTCCACCACCATCCAGGTGCCGTGGTCCTTCAGCGTCGTACGCACATGGGCGGCGGCGCCGGCGGGATCGCCCATGTCGTGCAGGCAGTCGAAGAAGGTGACGAGG
>CAZZWW010000411.1:0-2329 GCA_964657815.1 Vulcanimicrobiota bacterium
GTTGCCGACCGACTTCGACATCTTCTCCCCCTTGTTGAAGAGGAAGCCGTGCACGACGATCTGCTTGGGAAGCGGCAGCTTCGCGGACATCAGGAAGGCCGGCCAGAAGATCGCGTGGAATCGCGTGATGTCCTTGCCGATGACGTGGACGTCCATCGGCCAGAACTGCGGGTCGGGCTTCGCCGGCCAGCCGGTGCCGGTGAGATAATTGGTCAGGGCGTCGACCCAGACGTACATGACGTGCTTGGGGTCGCCCGGCACGGGAATGCCCCAGTCGAAGGTCGAGCGGCTGATCGACAGGTCGTTGAGGCCGCGCTCGACGAAGGCGACGATCTCGTTGCGGTACTTCTCGGGGACGACGAACTCGGGATGGGCCGCGTAGTGCGCCAGCAGGCGTTCGGCGTAGGCCGAAAGCCGGAAGTAGTAGCTCTCCTCCTCGATCCACTCCACCGGCGCGCCGCCCGGCGCGCGCTTGGTGCCGTCGGGCGCGACGGTGAGTTCCTCTTCGTCGAAGAAGGCCTCGTCGCGGACCGAGTACCAGCCGGGGTATTTCGACAGGTAGATGTCGCCGGTGTCCTGCATCCGCCGCCAGATCGCCTGCGCCGCGGCGATGTGGCGAGGCTGGGTGGTGCGCACGCGATCATCGACCTGCGCCTCGAGAAGCTCGCCCATGACCTCGAACTCGGCCGCCGTCCGATCCGCGAGGGCCTGAGCCGTGATACCGAGCTTGGCCGCCGTCTGCTGCATCTTCTGACCGTGTTCGTCCATGCCGGAGACGAAATGCACGTCGTAGCCATCGATGCGCTTGAAGCGGGCGATCGTGTCGGCGGCGATCAGCTCGTAGGCATGACCGATGTGCGGAGAGCCGTTGGCGGAGGGGATCGCAGTCGAGATCGAGAAAGAAGGCCGGTCGGACATGAAGGCTCGGGCGGGACGGCGCGGCCCGGCTTGGCTCCTCAGATCGACGAGGCGCGCACCGCCCCCGCGAGGTCGGAGAAGATGGACAGGATCAGCGGGCGTCGGTCGAGGTTGAGGGCCTCGGTCTCGCGCGCCGACGCGGCGACCTTCTCCCACACCTCGGCATAGGGGGCAAGGCGGCGCGCACCGCCCTGCGCTCCGGCGCGGACCTGCGATTGCAGCCAGTCGAACACGGCGGCCATGGCGGTCTCGAAGGCGGCATCGCCGTCGCGTCCCGCGACCTGATCGGCGAGACGGTGCACGGCGCGCCATTCGAGAGCCGGCAGGCGGTCGAGCAAGGTCGTCACGCCGGTCTCGACATCGTTGCCGCCGCGGCCGACCCGGCGCAAGGCGCGGTGGACGGAACCCCCGCCCGCTGCCGCCGCCGCGACCTGGGCCGGCGGCAGCTCGGACCAAGGTGGCCCCAGCGTGCCGACGACGGCGACGATCTCCTCCTGCCGCAGACCGCCCAGCCTGATCAGCCTGGAACGCGAGCGGATCGTGGGCAGCACGAGACCAGGCCGGTGAGCCACCAGCAGGAAGAGCGAGAGCGGCGGGGGCTCCTCGATGAGCTTCAGGAGCGCGTTGGCGCTGGAGCGGTTCAGGTCCTCGGCGCTGTCGACGATGGCGATGCGGTAGCCCCCTGCCCCCGCGGCGCGCTGGAACAGGCCGATCACCCGGCGCACGTCCTCGGCGCGGATCTCCGTGTAGAAGCGCCGCGTCTTCTCGTTCATCTCGCGGCGAAGCAGGCCGATGTCGGGGTGGGCGAGGGAGGCGACCTGCCCTGCCGCGCGCGAGCCTTCGGGCACGGACAGGTCGACCGCGTCTCGCACCGCCGGAGTCGACGCCAACGGGTTGGCGACCAGGAAGCGCGCAAGCCGCCATGCCAAGGTAGCCTTGCCGATGCCTTCCGGCCCGCCGAGGATGATCGCGTGCGGCAATCGATTTTGCCGATAGGCATCGAGCAAGTCGCGCTCGCGATCGGCGTGGCCGATGAGCCGTGTCGCGTGCCTCGGATGCGGCGTGTCCGGGAGGCGGTCGGCCTCGTCGTCCACGGCGATCGCGCCGGGCGCCTTCACGATCTCTGGCTCGGCAAGGCGAGGCGGTGGGTCACGGCATCCCAGATTGCCTGCTCGACGTCGTCCTTGGACTGCGAGGCATCGACGATGACGCAGCGCTCCGGCTCGTCCGCCGCGATGGAGAGGAAGGCGTCGCGAAGCGCCTGGTGGAACTCGAGGGACTGCTTCTCGAAACGGTCGACGACATCGGCCCCGCGCCGGCGCTCGGCGCGGGCGAGGCCGAGCTCGGCCGGCAGGTCGAGGATCAGGGTGAGGTCGGGTCGCGTCCCGGCGAGCGTGACGCGCTCGAGTCG
>CAZZWW010000412.1:0-2322 GCA_964657815.1 Vulcanimicrobiota bacterium
GAGCCGCTGCCGATCTTCAAGCAGGCGCTCGAGAACGTCGCCCCGGCGATCGAAGTGCGCTCGCGCCGTGTCGGCGGTGCCACCTACCAGGTGCCGGTCGAAGTCCGTCTCGAGCGCCGCCAGGCGCTCGCCATTCGATGGCTGATCACGGCCGCTCGCGGCCGCAACGACAAGACGATGGTGGACCGGCTCTCCGCGGAGCTGATGGATGCCGCCAACAACCGCGGCAACGCGGTCAAGAAGCGGGAAGACACGCACCGGATGGCGGAAGCCAACCGCGCCTTCTCGCACTACCGCTGGTAATTCACCCCTTCCCGTGAGGCGCGTCTCCCGCGCCTCTCAAAGGATTTCCCGATGCCTCGCGTCCACAAGATCGAAGACTACCGCAACTTCGGAATCATGGCCCACATCGATGCGGGCAAGACGACGACGACCGAGCGGATTCTGTTCTACAGCGGCAAGTCGCACAAGATCGGCGAAGTGCACGATGGCGCCGCGACCATGGATTGGATGGAGCAGGAGCAGGAGCGCGGCATTACCATTACGTCGGCCGCGACCACGACGCATTGGAACGGCAAGCGTCTGAACATCATCGACACGCCGGGCCACGTCGACTTCACCATCGAGGTGGAGCGCTCGCTCCGCGTGCTCGACGGCGCGGTCTGCGTGCTCGACGGCAACCAGGGCGTGGAGCCGCAGACCGAGACGGTGTGGCGCCAGGCGGACAAGTACAAGGTCCCGCGCATCGTGTTCGTCAACAAGATGGACAAGATCGGCGCCGATTTCGATCGCTGCTTCACCGAGATCCGCACCAAGGTCGGCGGGAACCCCGTCTGCATCCAGCTGCCGATCGGCTCGGAGTCCGACTTCAAGGGCATCATCGACTTGGTGCGCATGAAGGCCGTCGTGTGGGAAGACGAGGCGCTCGGCGCGAAGTACCACGACGAGGAGATCCCCGAGCATCTGCGGGCTCGGGCCGAGGAGGCGCGCGCCACGCTCGTCGAAGCTGCCGTCGAGCTCGACGACGAGGTCATGACCAAGTTCTTCGACGGCGAGGAGCCGGACGAGGCCACGTTGAACCGCCTCATCCGCAAGGCCGTGCGCGACATCTCCTTCATCCCCGTGCTCTGCGGCTCGGCCTTCAAGAACAAGGGCGTCCAGCCGCTCCTCGACGCGGTGGTCGAGTACCTGCCGTCCCCGCTCGACGTCGAGGCCATCAAGGGCATCGACGTGGAGTCGGGCGAGGAGATCCTGCGTCATGCCGACGACAGTGAGCCCTTCTCCATGCTCGCTTTCAAGATCATGGACGACCCTTTCGTCGGCACGATCACGTTCGCGCGTGTCTACTCCGGTCACATCGAGTCGGGCACCGGCGTGCTCAACTCCACCAAGGAGAAGAAAGAGCGCATCGGCCGCATGCTGCTGATGCACGCCAACGATCGCGTCGACATCAAGGAGGCCTATGCCGGCGACATCGTTGCGCTGGCCGGACTCAAGGACACGCGCACCGGCGACACGTTGTGCGACGTCTCCAAGCCCGTGATCTTGGAGCGGATGGAGTTCCCCGAGCCGGTCATCGAGATCGCGATCGAGCCGAAGACCAAGTCCGACCAGGAGAAGCTCGGCGTCGCGCTGCAGAAGCTCGCCGCAGAGGATCCGTCTTTCCGCGTGTCGACGGATGCGGAGAGCGGCCAGACCATCCTCAAGGGCATGGGCGAGCTCCATCTCGACATCAAGGTCGACATCCTGCGCCGGACCTACAAGGTCGACGCCAACATCGGCGCGCCGCAGGTGGCCTATCGCGAGAAGCTGACCAAGCGGATCGAGAAGGACTACACGCACAAGAAGCAGACCGGCGGCACGGGTCAGTTCGCCCGCGTGAAGATCGTCTTCGAGCCGGCCGAGCCGGGCGCGGGTTCGTCCTTCGAGTCGAAGATCATCGGCGGCGCGGTGCCGAAGGAGTACATCCCCGGTGTCGACAAGGGCATCAACTCGGTCATGGGCTCGGGCGTCCTCGCCGGCTTCCCGGTGGTCGACGTCAAGGCGACCCTGATCGACGGCGCCTACCACGACGTCGACTCCTCGGTGCTGGCCTTCGAGATCGCGTCGCGAGCAGCGTTCCGTGAGGCTCTGCGCGAGGGCGGCTCGGTGCTGCTCGAGCCGGTGATGAAGGTCGAGGTCACGACTCCCGAGGACTACACGGGCTTCGTGATGGGCGACCTGCTCTCCCGCCGCGGCCAGGTTCAGGGTCAGGACATGCGCGGCAACGCGGTCGTCATCAACGCGATGGTGCCGCTCGCCAACATGTTCGGCTACGTCAAC
>CAZZWW010000413.1:0-2322 GCA_964657815.1 Vulcanimicrobiota bacterium
AGGCGATCCAGCTGCACCCGCTCGTCTGCGCGGCGTTCAACGCCGACTTCGACGGTGACCAGATGGCCGTGCACGTGCCGCTGTCGCTCGAGGCGCAGCTGGAAGCGCGCGTCCTCATGATGTCGACGAACAACATCCTGCATCCGGCGAACGGCCTGCCGATCATCGTACCGTCGCAGGACATCGTGCTCGGCCTCTACTACGTCTCGCTGATGCGCGACGGCGAGCCCGGCCAGTTCGAGGCGGCCACCAAGACGCATGCCGCGTCCGGCGGCGTCTTCTCCGACATGGGCGAGATCGAGGCGGCGCTGCAGGCGAAGGCCGTCACGCTGCACACCAAGATCAAGGGTCGCGCCTGGACCTACGATGCCGACGGCAACCGCGTGGCCAAGATCTTCGACACGACACCCGGCCGCATGATCCTCGGCCAGCTTCTGCCCAAGCACCGCAAGATCCCCTTCGACGTCGCCAACAGGCTGATGACGAAGAAGGAGATCTCGGGGATGATCGACATCGTCTACCGCCAGTGCGGTCAGAAGGAGACGGTGATCTTCTGCGACCGGATCATGGCGCTCGGCTTCCGGGAGGCGTTCAAAGCCGGCATCTCCTTCGGCAAGGACGACATGGTCGTGCCGGAGACCAAGCCCAAGATCATCGCCGACACCTCCGCGCTCGCGAAGGAATACGAGCAGCAGTACAACGACGGCCTGATCACGCAGGGCGAGAAGTACAACAAGGTCGTCGACGCCTGGGCGAAATGCTCCGACAAGCTCGCCGAGGAGATGATGATCCGCATCTCCACGACGAAGAAGGACGAGCACGGCCGCGACAAGCCGATCAACTCGATCTACATGATGAGCCATTCGGGAGCGCGCGGTTCGCCGACGCAGATGAAGCAGCTCGCCGCCATGCGCGGGCTGATGGCCAAGCCCTCGGGCGAGATCATCGAGACGCCGATCATCTCGAACTTCAAGGAAGGCCTGACCGTGCTCGAGTACTTCAACTCGACCCACGGCGCCCGTAAGGGACTGGCCGACACCGCCTTGAAGACGGCGAACTCGGGCTATCTCACGCGCCGCCTCGTCGATGTGGCGCAGGACGCCATCATCTCGATGACGGATTGCGGCTCGGAGCGCGGCATCAAGATGCGCGCGATCATCGATGCCGGCACGATCGTGGCCTCGCTGGGGTCGCGCATTCTCGGCCGCACCACCACGCACGACCTCAACGAGGCGGACGGCACGTTGATCGTGCCGGCCGGCACGATGATCGAAGAATGGCATATGGACCGCATCAACGCCGCCGGGATCCAGGAGGTGAAGATCCGTTCGGTCCTCACCTGCGAGGCCAAGAACGGCGTGTGCGGCAAGTGCTACGGGCGCGATCTCGCCCGCGGCACGCCCGTCAACATGGGCGAGGCGGTCGGCGTCATCGCGGCGCAGTCGATCGGCGAGCCGGGCACCCAGCTCACCATGCGCACGTTCCACATCGGCGGTGCGGCGCAGATCGCCGACTCGTCGTTCATCGAGTCGTCCTTCGACGGCACGGTGAAGATCCGCAACCGCCACCTCGCCCGCAACGGCGAGGGCGACCTCATGGTCATGGCGCGCAACGTCGCCATCGTCATCGAGGGCTCGGGCGGCGAGGAACGTGCGGTCCATCGCGTGCAGTACGGCGCCCGCCTCAAGGTGGACGACGGCGACACGATCAAGCGCGGCCAGCGCATGGCGGAGTGGGACCCCTACACCCGCCCGATCATGACCGAGGTCGACGGCGTGGTCGACTACGAGGACCTCGTCGAGGGCCACTCGATGACGGAGACGGTCGACGAGGCCACCGGCATCGCCAAGCGCGTGGTCATCGACTGGCGGATGAACCAGCGTTCGGCGACGCTCAAGCCGGCGATGGTCATCAAGGGCAAGGACGGCACGATCCTCAAGGTGCAGCGCGGCGGCGACGCGCGCTACATCCTTCCGGTCGACTCGATCCTCTCGATCGAGCCGGGCGGCAAGGTGAAGGCCGGCGACATCATCGCGCGTATCTCGATGGACTCGGCCAAGACCCGCGACATCACCGGCGGTCTGCCGCGCGTCGCGGAGCTCTTCGAAGCCCGTCGCCCGAAGGACCACGCGATCATCGCGGAAGCCTCCGGCACGGTGCAGTTCGGCAAGGACTACAAGAACAAGACGCGTCTTGCGATCATCCCGCACGAGGGCGACGCCGAGCCGGTCGAGTACATGATCCCGAAGGGCAAGCACATCCATCTGCAGGACGGCGACGTCGTGGAGAAGGGCGACTACATCGTCGACGGCAACCCGGCGC
>CAZZWW010000414.1:0-2321 GCA_964657815.1 Vulcanimicrobiota bacterium
GTAAGCCTCCGGTGAGAGCCGCCTTGCGCGTTTGCGGTCCGACGGTGTGATGCTGGCTTGGATGCAGAGCTAGCGATAGCGCAAGATCGATGTCTTCAATGATTGTGGAAGTGATGGGGCGCGTCGAGCGACGCCGACGGTTCAGCGTCGAACAGAAGCTCGCGATCTTGTCCGAGGTCAGCGCCGACGGCGCGAACGTCTCTTTGGTCGCGCGGCGATACGGGTTGTTGCCCTCGCAGGTCTTCAAGTGGCGACGACTGGCCGAACTCGGTGTGATCTCGATCCCCGGCGCATCCGAGCTACCATCGTTTGTCGCGATGCAGGTTGCGACCGATATGGGGGCACCGATGCCTGAGCCTGCCTCGCCACCCGTAGTCCGAGGTCGCCGACGAAGCGGCGTCATCGAGATCGATCTCGGCTCAGGCCGGCGGCTGAAGGTCGATTCCGACGTCGATGCGGCGGCACTGGCGCGGGTTCTCGACGTGCTGGATCGGCGATGATCCCGATCCCGAGCAATGTCCGGGTCTGGCTGGCGACCGGTCATACGGATATGAGGCGTGGCTTTAACGGGCTCGCGCTGCAGGTGCAGGAAGCGCTGAAGCGCGATCCTCATGACGGCCAGATCTTCGTCTTCCGTGGCCGACGCGGCGACCTGGTGAAGGTCCTCTGGCACGACGGGCAAGGTCTGTGCCTGTTCGCCAAACGGCTGGAGCGCGGTCGCTTTCTGTGGCCGTCGGTCGCCGACGGCGTGGTCACGATCACGCAGGCGCAGCTCGGCTATCTTCTCGAAGGGATCGACTGGCGCGCGCCGCAGAAGACGTGGCGTCCGCTCGTGGCGGGCTAATCCGACAAGCTTGTGGATTGCGCCTGCGCCGACTCCCGTATCGCTGATATCCATGATTCTCTGAGGCGGTGATCAGCTCCTCTGAATCGCTGCCGTCCGACCTCGCGAGCGCCCACGCGATGATCCTCGCGCAACGCGATCTGCTGGTCGAAGCTCGCGCGGTCGCGGCGCAGGCGCTAAGCTTCAAACTCGAGATCGAGCGGCTGAAGCTGCAGCTGGAGAAGGCGCGCCGTGCCCGGTTCGGACAGAGCTCTGAACGCGGCAAACAGATCGTCGAGCAGCTCGAACTCGCCATCGCCGATCTCGAAGAATCGCAAGCCGAGATCGAGGCACAGGCGGAGATCGAGACGGCGGCCACGTTATCGCGAGCGCCCCTTTCGAGCGGGACGCGTAAGCCGGCGCGGCGCCCGCTGCCCGATCATCTGCCGCGCGAGCGCATCGTCTATCCGTCGCCCTGCATCTGCGGCAAGTGCGGCGGGTCGCGTCTCCGCAAGCTCGGCGAGATCGTCACCGAGAGCCTCGAATGCGAGCCGCGTCGCTGGAAGGTCGTCGAGCACGTGCGCGAGACGATGACCTGTCGCGATTGCGATAGCGTCAGCGAGACGCCGGCGCCCTCGCATCCAATCGCCCGCGGGCGTGCCGGGCCGCATCTGCTCGCGCTTGTCCTCGCGTCGAAGTACGGCCAACACCTGCCGCTGAACCGCCAAAGCGCGATCTACGCACGCGAGGGCGCCCCGATCGAGGTCTCGACCCTTGCCGACTGGGTGGGCGCTTGCGCAGCGAGCCTGGAGCCGATCATCGAGCGCATCCGCTCCCATGTGTTCGCAGCCGAGCGTATCCACGCCGACGATACAACGGTGCCAATCCTCGCCAAGGGCAAGACAGTCACGGGCCGGCTCTGGACCTATGTTCGCGACGATCGCCCCTTCGGAGGGAGCGATCCGCCCGCAGCGGCCTTCTTCGCGTCGCGGGATCGCACCGGTGCCCATCCCGAGGCCCATCTCGCCGGCTTCACCGGCATCATGCAGGCAGACGCCTATGCTGGCTTCAACCGGCTCTACGCGCCGGGCCGCAAGGCAGGCCCGATCGTCGAGGCCGGCTGCTTCGCTCACGCCCGCCGCAAGCTGTTCGACCTCGCCAAGGTCGGCCAAGATCTCATCAAATCGCCGATCGCCGCCGAGGCGGTAATGAAGATCGACGCGCTGTTTGTCATCGAGCGCGAGATCAACGGACGGTCTCCTGCCGAACGGCTCGCCGTGCGCCAGGCTCGCGTACGTCCTCTCGTCGACGAACTCGAGATCTGGCTGATTGCTCAGCGTGCGAAGCTATCGGCGAAGTCGGAGCTGGCCAAGGCCATCACCTACAGCCTCAAGCGCTGGACGGCGCTCACCCGCTTCGTCGACGACGGCCGCATCTGCATGACCAACAACGCGGCAGAGCGGGCGCTACGCGGTGTCGCCATCGGCCGAGCCAACTG
>CAZZWW010000415.1:0-2301 GCA_964657815.1 Vulcanimicrobiota bacterium
AGCGGCAGCCAGTACCAGCCGAGAAGGCCCCAGCGGGTGTTCTGCGCCTCGACGATGCTGGACAGGTTGAGCGTGCCGGCGAGCAGCAGCACGGTGACCATGACGAAGCCGATCGAGACCTCGTAGGAGACCATCTGCGCCGCGGAGCGCAGCGAGGACAGGAAGGGGTACTTCGAGTTGGACGCCCATCCGCCCATGATCACGCCGTAGACCGACAGCGACGAGATCGCGAAGATGTAGAGCGTGCCGACGTTGATGTTGGAGATGGCCCATCCGTCGGCGACCGGGATGACCGCCCAGGCGCCCAGCGCCAGCATGCCCATCACGAAAGGCGCCAGGAGGAAGACGCCCTTGTTGGCGCCGGCCGGAATCACCGGCTCCTTGAGCACGAACTTGATGAGGTCGGCGAAGGACTGGAACAGGCCCCAGGGCCCGACGACGTTGGGTCCGCGGCGAAGCTGCACCGCCGCCCAGATCTTGCGGTCGGCGTAGAGGATGTAGGCGATCCCCACGAGCAGGACCACGAGCATCACGAGGCTCTTCACGATCGCCAGGATGAAGCCGAGGATCGTCATCGCTCTATTCCGCCGCCACCGGCAGCCGGCCCTGCTGCGCGGCCGAGGCGGACGCCTCCGCCATCACCTTGGATGCCCGCGCGATCGGGTTGGTCTGGAAGAAGTCGACGATCGGCGACACGAACGGATCGCGTCCGAGCTTCCCCTGCCCCACCCGACTGAAATCCGCAACCGGCGTTTCCGCGATCTCGTCGATCCGGGCCATGTGCGGATGCTCGGCGTAGAGCGCGCGGCGCAGCGCCGGAAGTGAGTCGAACTGAAGGCGATGGCCGATCACGTCCGACAGCGCGCGTAGGACCGCCCAATCCTCGCGGGCGTCGCCGGGCGGGAAGTTGGCGCGCTCGGCGAGCTGCACGCGACCCTCGGTGTTGACGTAGAGGCCGGTCTTCTCGGTGTAGGTCGCGCCCGGCAGGACCACGTCGGCGCGAGCGGCGCCTCGGTCGCCGTGGGTGCCGATGTAGACGACGAAGGCGCCGGGCTCGACGGCGATCTCGTCGGCACCGAGATTGAAGAGCAGGTCGAGCCCCTCGGCCTTCGCCATGGCTGCCGCATCGAGACCGCCCTGTCCCGGCACGAAGCCGAGGTCGAGACCGCCGACGCGGGCCGCCGCGGTGTGAAGGACGGAGAGGCCGCGCCACGCGCCCATGACGCCGGCGAGTTCGGCGGCCTTCGCCAGCACGGCACCGCCGTCGGCCCGGGTCAAGGCGCCCTGCCCGACGATCACCAGCGGCTTTGCGGCCTTGGCGAACACCTCGGCGAAGGCCTTCGGCAGGTCGTCGAGCGTGTCCGGCCCGGCGCCGAGATACTCGTAAGGGTAAGTCAGATCGTGCCGCTCGCCGACCACGCCGATCGGGAAGGCACCTTTCAGCCAGCGCTTGCGGATTCGCGCGTTGAGGACCGGCGATTCCGTGCGCGGGTTCGAGCCGACGATCAGCAGCGCGTCCGCATCCTCGATGCCGGCCACCGTGGCATTGAAGAGGTAGGACGGACGCCCCGATACAGGATCGAGCGCGGAGCCGTCCTGCCGGCAGTCGAGGTTGGGCGAGCCGAGGGCCCCCATCAGCTGCTGCAGCGCGAACATGTCCTCGACCGAGGAAAGGTCACCGGCGAGCGCGCCGATCCTTCCCGGCGCCGTTGCCTTCACCTTGGCGGCGACGGCGGCGAAAGCCTCCTGCCACGTCGCCGGCGTCAGCTTGCCGCCGCGGCGGATGTAGGGGCGGTCGAGCCGCCTGGCCTTGAGGCCGTCCACGACCTGCCGGGTCTTGTCGGAGATCCACTCCTCGTTCACCGCATCGTTCACGCGCGGCAGGATGCGCATGACCTCGCGCATGCGCGTGTCGATGCGGATCGCCGATCCCAGCGCATCCATGACGTCGATCGACTGCGTCTTCGTCAGCTCCCAAGGCCGCGCCTTGAAGGCGTAGGGCTTGGGCAAAAGCGCGCCGACGGGGCAGAGATCCGCGATGTTGCCCTGCAACTCGGAGTGCATGGCGGTCTCGAGATAGGTCGTGATCTCCATGTCCTCGCCGCGGCCGATCGCGCCGACGTCGCCGGTGCCGGCGACCTCGGTCGTGAAGCGGACGCAGCGCGTGCACAGGATGCAGCGGTTCATCGACGTGCGCACCATCACGCCGATGTACTTGTCGGCGACCGCGCGCTTGTTTTCGGCGAAGCGGGACGAGTCCACGCCGTAGGCCATCGCCTGGTCCTGCAGGTCGCACTCGCC
>CAZZWW010000416.1:0-751 GCA_964657815.1 Vulcanimicrobiota bacterium
GCGATCAAGATGGAGGAGCTGCGCGAGATCACCGACTGGGAGAAGCCGATCTACGTCAAGGTCGGCGCGAGCCGGCCGTACTACGACACCGCGCTGGCGGTGAAGTCCGGCGCCGACGTCGTGGTGATCGACGGCATGCAGGGCGGCACGGCGGCGACGCAGGACGTCTTCATCGAGAATGTCGGCATCCCCACCTTGGCGGCGATCCGCCCCGCGGTGACGGCGCTGCAGGACATGGGGATGCACCGGAAGGTGCAGCTCGTCGTCTCCGGCGGCATCCGTTCCGGCGCCGATGTCGCCAAGGCGCTGGCGCTCGGCGCCGACGCCGTGGCGATCGGCACGGCGGCGCTGATCGCGCTCGGCGACAACGACCCGCGCTGGGAAGCCGAGTACCAGGCGCTCGGCACGACGGCCGGCGCCTTCGACGGCTGGCACGAGGGCAACGACCCCGCCGGCATCACCACGCAGGATCCCGAGCTGGCGAGCCGGCTCGATCCCGTGCTCGGCGGCCGTCGGTTGGCGAACTATCTCGCGGTGATGACGCTCGAGGCGCAGACCATCGCGCGCGCCTGCGGCAAGTCGCACCTGCACAACCTCGAGCCGGAAGACCTGGTCGCGCTCACCATCGAGGCCGCGGCGATGGCCGGCGTGCCGCTGGCGGGGACGGACTGGGTGCCGGGGAAGACGGGGTTTTGATGGACCCGTCATTGCGAGCAAAGCGAAGCAACCCAGGGGCTCCTGCGCGGCCCCT
>CAZZWW010000416.1:761-2299 GCA_964657815.1 Vulcanimicrobiota bacterium
GGGGCACGCCGCGCTGCGACCCCCGGGTTGCTTCGCCTGCGGCTCGCAATGACGTGCTCCTCACCATGAGGGGGTCGAGGAACGCGGAGGAGAAGGTGCGATGACCGATCTCGGAGCCGCCGCGAAAGAGCGCGGCATCAGGTATTTCCTCGTCTCCTACACCGACCTGTTCGGCACCCAGCGCGCCAAGCTGGTGCCGGCGGCGGCGATCGATGCGATGTGCGCCGAGGGCGCGGGCTTCGCCGGCTTCGCCACCTGGCTCGACATGACGCCGGCCGACCCCGACCTCTTCGCCAAGCCCGATCCTGCCAGCCTGATCCAACTGCCGTGGAAGCCGGAGGTGGGCTGGCTCGCCGCCGACCTCTGGATGAACGGCTCGCCTGTCGAGCAGTCGCCGCGCGTGCTGCTGAAACGCCTCCTCGCCGACGCGGCGAAGGACGGGCTGACGATGAAGACCGGCGTCGAATGCGAGTTCTTCCTCATCATGCCCGACGGTTCGGCGCCGGCCGACACCGCCGACCGTCAGGTGAAGCCCTGCTACGACCAGTCCGCGCTGATGCGACGTTACGATCTCATCGCCGAGATCTGCGACGCCATGCTGGCGCTCGGTTGGCAGCCCTACCAGAACGACCACGAGGACGCGAACGGCCAGTTCGAGATGAACTGGCAGTATGCCGACGCGCTCGTCACCGCCGACCGCCACGCTTTCTTCAAGTACATGGTCCGTTCGATCGCGGAGAAGCACGGGCTTCGCGCGACCTTCATGCCCAAGCCCTTCGCCGACCTCACGGGATCGGGCTGCCACGCCCACGTCTCGCTGTGGCGCGACGGCGCCAACGTCTTCGCCGATCCCGCCGGCGAGCTCGGGGTCTCGCGGGACGGCTACCATTTCATCGGTGGCCTCGTCCACTCGGCGGAGGCGCTCGCCGCTCTGACCAACCCGACGGTGAACTCCTACAAGCGCCTCAACGCGCCGCGCACGACGTCGGGCGCGACCTGGGCGCCCAACAGCGTCACCTATACCGGCAACAACCGCACCCACATGATCCGCATTCCCGACGCCGGCCGCTTCGAGCTGCGGCTCGCCGACGGCGCCGCCAACCCCTACCTGCTGCAGGCCGCGATCCTCGCCGCCGGGCTCGACGGGATGCGCCACGCGCGCGATCCCGGCCAGCGTCTCGACCTCGACATGTACACGCAAGGGCATACGGTGGAGGGCGTCAAGACGCTGCCGCTCAACCTGCTCGATGCGCTGCGGGCGCTGGAGCGCAGCAAGGTGCTGGGCGAGGCGCTGGGCAGCTTCGTGCCGTCGTACCTCAAGCTGAAGCACGAGGAATGGAACGCCTACGCGCGCCACCTGACGCAATGGGAGCGCGACACCACGCTGGACTGCTGAGGTTCGGTCGACGTCATCGCGAGCCGAAGGCGAAGCAACCCGGGGGCGAGGTCGCAAAGTCTGCGAGGTGGCCTCCTCGGTTGCTTCGCTCCGCTCGCAATGACGGAAGCGGCTCGCTTTTTCAAAGGAATAAGCTTTGAAC
>CAZZWW010000417.1:0-2298 GCA_964657815.1 Vulcanimicrobiota bacterium
AGATCGCGCTCAACATCCTGCTCGCCGGCATGACGATCATCTTCGTCTTCGCCACGGCGACGATCCCGAGCTTCGTCGCCTATGCCGGCGGCCACGTCTCCGTGCTGGTCATCGTCGCGCTCTTCGTGACGCTGATCCCGACCACCATCGGCGCGCTACTCTCGGCCATCGGCATCGCCGGCATGGACCGCCTCGTGCGCTTCAACGTGCTCGCCATGTCCGGCCGCGCCGTCGAGGCGGCCGGCGACATCGACACGCTGCTGCTCGACAAGACCGGCACGATCACGCTCGGCAACCGCCAGGCCTCGGCCTTCGTGCCGGTCTTGGGCGTCGACGAGCACGAGCTGGCGGACGCGGCGCAGCTCGCCTCGCTGGCCGACGAGACGCCGGAGGGCCGCTCCGTCGTGGTCCTTGCCAAGGAGAAGTACGGCCTGCGCGAGCGCGACATGGCGAGCCTCGGCGCCACCTTCGTGCCCTTCACCGCGCAGACCCGGATGAGCGGCATCGACGGCGACGGCCTCGTGGTCCGCAAGGGCGCGGTCGACTCGATCCTGAAGTACGTCGAGACCGTGCCCTACGACCATGGCGGCGGCACGCTCGCCCTGCCGCGCACGAACGTCGCCGCGCGCGACGAGATCCGCCGCATCAGCGAGACCATCGCCAAGGCGGGCGGCACGCCGCTCGCCGTGGCCCGCGACGGCCGCCTGCTCGGCGTCATCCACCTCAAGGACATCGTCAAGGGCGGCATCCGCGAGCGCTTCGGCGAGCTGCGCCGCATGGGCATCCGCACCGTGATGATCACCGGCGACAATCCGATGACCGCGGCCGCCATCGCCGCCGAGGCCGGCGTCGACGATTTCCTCGCGCAGGCGACGCCGGAGGACAAGCTCAAGCTGATCCGCGACGAGCAGGCCAAGGGCAAGCTCGTCGCCATGTGCGGCGACGGCACCAACGACGCGCCCGCGCTCGCCCAGGCCGACGTCGGCGTGGCGATGAACACCGGCACGGTGGCGGCGCGCGAGGCCGGCAACATGATCGACCTCGACAGCGACCCGACCAAGCTCATCGAGATCGTCGAGATCGGCAAGCAGCTGCTGATGACCCGCGGCGCGCTGACGACCTTCTCGATCGCCAACGACGTCGCCAAGTACTTCGCGATCATCCCGGCGATGTTCCTGGCCTTCTACCCGCAGCTCGGGGCGCTCAACATCATGCGGCTGCACTCGCCGGAGAGCGCGATCCTCTCGGCGATCATCTTCAACGCGCTCATCATCGTCGCGCTGATCCCGCTCGCCTTGCGGGGCGTGAAGTACCGCGCCGTCGGTGCCGCTGCGCTGCTGAGCCGCAACCTGCTCGTCTACGGGCTCGGCGGCATCGTCCTGCCCTTCATCGGCATCAAGGTCATCGACCTCGCCGTCACCGCCCTCCACCTCGCCTGAGGCCCAAGCCCATGTTGAACCAGCTCCGCCCCGCCCTCGTCGTCGTCGTCGGCCTGACCCTCCTCACGGGCCTCGCCTACCCCCTCGCCATCACCGGCATCGCCGGAGTGCTCTTCCCGCACCAGGCCCAGGGCAGCCTGGTCGAGAAGGACGGCAAGGTGATCGGATCGAGCCTGATCGCCCAGGGCTTCGCGACCGACCGCTACTTCCACCCGCGCCCCTCGGCGACGACGGCGCCCGACCCGAAGGACGCGACCAAGACCGTGCCGGCGCCCTACAACGCGAGCAATTCCGGCGCCTCGAACTACGGGCCGACCTCGAAGGCGCTGGTCGACCGCGTCAAGGCCGACGCCGACAAGCTGCACGCCGAAAACCCCGGCGGCGCTGTGCCTGTCGACCTCGTCACCACCTCGGCCTCGGGCCTCGACCCCGACGTCAGCCCCGAGGCCGCGCTGTTCCAGGCGCCCCGCGTCGCCAAGGCGCGTGGGCTGCCGGTCGAGACGGTCGTCGAGCTGGTGACGCGCCACACCGAAGGGCGTACGCTGGGCCTGTTCGGCGAGCCGCACGTCAACGTGCTCGAGTTGAACCTCGCATTGGATGGCTTGAAAGTGTGACGCCGCTGTTTCAACCCACGTCGTTCCAGGGCGGCGAAGCCGAACCCGGAGCCGGTGTGCTCCGGCATCACCGGAAAAGCTGCCGCACACCGGTTCCGGGTTGTCGCTTTCGCGGATCCCTGAACGACGAGATCGGGGCGAGACTTCCAACTTTCGTCGGCTAGCGATGACCGGCTCTCTCCACCCGGCCCCCGCCCACGCCTACGAGGCCCGCACCGGCAAGCTGAAGATCTTCCTCGGCGCGG
>CAZZWW010000418.1:0-2289 GCA_964657815.1 Vulcanimicrobiota bacterium
CACACGCCTTCGCGAGCTCCCGCACCCGCAAAATGTAGCTTTGCCGCTCGGTCACGGAAATCACGCCGCGCGCATCCAGCAGGTTGAAGGCGTGACTAGCCTTGATGCACTGGTCGTAGGCCGGCAGCACGATCTCCGCGCGCTCGCCCTTGTCGCCGGCCTCCAGCAGCGCCCGGCACTCCAGCTCGGCATCGGCGAAGTGGCGGAACAGCATGGTGGCGTTGGAGGCCTCGAAATTGTGCCGGGAGTATTCCTGCTCGGCCTGCAGGAAGACGTCGGCGTAGGTGATCTTGCCCTCGCCTTCCACGCCGTTGAAGTTCAGCTCGTAGATCGAATCGACGCCCTGGACGTAGGTGGCGAGGCGCTCCAGCCCGTAGGTCAGCTCGCCCGAGACCGGCGCGCATTCGATGCCGGCGACCTGCTGGAAATAGGTGAACTGGCTCACCTCCATGCCGTCGCACCAGCATTCCCAGCCGAGGCCCCAGGCGCCCAGCGTCGGGCTCTCCCAATCGTCCTCGACGAAGCGGACGTCGTGCAGCCCCGTGTCGATGCCGATCGCCGCGAGCGACCTGAGGTAGAGGTCCTGCAGGTCGTCGGGCGAGGGCTTCAGGATGACCTGGAACTGGTAGTAGTGCTGGAGGCGGTTGGGGTTCTCGCCGTAGCGCCCGTCCTTGGGGCGGCGCGAGGCCTGGACGTAGGCCGCGCGCCACGGCTTCGGCCCCAGCGCCCGCAGCGTCGTCGCGGGATGGAAGGTGCCGGCGCCGACCTCCATGTCGTAGGGCTGCAGGATCACGCAGCCCTGCTCCGCCCAGAACCGCTGCAGGGTGAGGATCAGGCCCTGGAACGAGCGCTTGGGATCGAAGGGGTCGGCCATGGGCAGCGCGGTACGTCAGGGCGGCGGCGAGGTCAAACGGCGGGGACCGAGTCGCAGGAAGGGCGGCTCCCTTCTCCCCCTGCGGGAGAAGGTGGCGCGAAGCGGGCGGACCTCGAAGTGCGACGTGGGATCGGAGAGGTGATCCGACCCCTCATCCGGCGCTTTGCGCCACCTTCTCCCGCAGGAGGAGAAGGGAAGCGCGCGTAACTGGCTGTAATTGCGATGGAAATTGGGATGGCGGCATCGCGCCCCTTTCTTGACACCACCACCCCCCGCCTCTACAAGCCGCCGCATCGATCCCAGGACGTGATTGCCTCGGCACTCGCGCGGAGCTTGCTTTTGGCCGAGACCCCGAACAGCCGAGCCGAGGATATCGCGCTTCGCGCGCGCCTCGCCGAGCTGGACAGGTCGCTCGATGCCGACACGGGCGACGTGGCGGAGCGCAAGGCGCCGGCCGAGGACACGACGCTGGCCTCGGCGATGGGGCTGGGCGCCCGCGTGCTCACCGAGTTCGTCGCCGGCATTGCCGTCGGCGCGCTCATCGGCTGGCAGCTCGACAAGTGGCTGCACACCTCGCCGATCCTGCTGATCGTCTTCCTGGCGCTCGGCACGGGCGCCGGGTTCTGGAACGTGTACCGCATCGCCGCCAAGCCCACCGGGCCGCGCGGCCCGCTTTCTCGGTAAGACCGGCACCGGCCGGAAGAAGGACGAAACGAACGTGGCGGCAGAGCAGGCGATCGACCCGATCTCGCAGTTCCGGCTCGAGCCGATCATCCCGCTTCACCTCGGCGGGTATGACTTCTCGCTCACCAACTCGTCCTTGTTCATGTTCCTGGTGCTCGGCCTCGCCCTGCTCCTCATGGTCGTCGGCACGTCGGGGCATTCGCTGGTGCCCAACCGGCTGCAGTCCGCGGCGGAGATGAGCTACGAGTTCACCGCCAACATGATCAGGCAGACCGCCGGCCGCGACGGCATGCGGTTCTTCCCCTTCATCTTCTCGATCTTCCTGTTCGTGCTGTTCTCGAACATCCTGGGCCTGCTGCCCTATTCCTACGCGGTGACCAGCCAGATCGTGGTCACGGCGGCGCTCGCGCTCCTCGTCAACGGCCTCGTCATCGTCTACGGCGTCTACAAGCACGGGCCGGCGTGGCTGAAGCTCTTCGTGCCGAGCGGCGTGAACCCGTTCCTGCTGCCGTTCATCTCGCTGATCGAGGTGATCTCGTTCATCTCGCGGCCGATCAGCCTCTCCGTCCGTCTCTTCGCCAACATGCTGGCCGGCCACATCACGCTGAAGGTGTTCGGCGCCTTCGTGGCCTCGCTGCTCGGCGCCGGCGCCTTCGCGATCCTGGCGCCGCTTCCTTTCGTGATGACCATCGTCCTCTCGGCGTTCGAGCTGCTCGTCGCCGGGCTGCAGG
>CAZZWW010000419.1:0-2281 GCA_964657815.1 Vulcanimicrobiota bacterium
ATCTCGAGCACGTCAACGGAATCCTGGTGCCGGGCGGCTTCGGCCAGCGCGGCGCCGAGGGCAAGATCCTGGCGGCGCGTTTCGCCCGCGAGCGTCGCGTGCCCTATTTCGGAATCTGCTTCGGCATGCAGATGGCGGTGATCGAGGCGGCGCGCTCGCTCGGCGGCATCAAGGCTGCCAACTCGACCGAGTTCGGCGAGACCAAGGAGCCGGTGGTCGGCCTGCTCACGGAATGGATGCGGGGCAACGAGCTGGAGATCCGCCGTTCCGAGGGCGACCTCGGCGGCACCATGCGGCTCGGCGCCTACAAGGCGACACTGAAGGAGGGCTCGCGCATCGCCGGCATCTACGGCGGCACCGAGATCTCCGAGCGCCACCGCCACCGCTACGAGGTCAACACCCGCTACCGCGAGGGCCTGGAGGAGCGCGGCCTCTCCTTCGCCGGCATGTCGCCCGACGGGCTGCTGCCGGAGACGATCGAGTACGAGGACCACCCCTGGTTCATCGGCGTGCAGTACCACCCCGAGCTGAAGTCCCGCCCCTTCGAGCCGCACCCGCTGTTCGCCAGCTTCATCGCCGCGGCGAAGGAGCAGAGCCGGCTGGTGTGAGGCTGCTCGCTTCTTTCACAGCCCGACTTTCGTCTCCTGCGATAGACGATGGCTTTTGGCATGGTGCCGGCTTCGCGGAAGATCAAACAAAGCAAATGGTATAAAACAAAAGACACAAGTATTTGTCATGCGAAGGATTGTCTATGACTTTTCAATTGTGAATGTCAGGATTCTGACCTCGCTCTATAAAGACCTCATCGCGGGATGAACGATCCGGAGACCCGCGGCAGAGAGGGGTTAGCGCTCCCGCCCACGACGCGAGGACATCTTGGCCCTGTACTATTTCGATATCCACGACGACCAGAACGTGCGCCTCGACGACGTCGGCGTCGAACTCGAAAATCCCGAGCAGGCGCGCAAGGAAGCGCGGCAATCGCTGTCCGATATCGCGGGTGACGAGTTGTTCGAAGACGGCGAACGCAGGTCTTTCCTGATCCTCGTCAGGGACGACAAGAAAACCCCCATCTATACAGCCAGCCTGAACTACACCGGGCTCTGGCTCGAGACGTAGAGAGTCGGCAATGAAGGCTACGCGCCGCCCGATCCCGACTTGAGGTTGCGAATATGCATGTAGGTGGAGGCGAAACCACCGAGATGCCTCAGGCGAGCCGAATCCAAGATCGTCAGCCGCCTGTTGCGAAGGACGATCAGCTTCTCCGAACGGAGGCTCTGCAGCGACCTGTTCACGTGGACGCTGGTCATCCCGAGCGTGTCGCCGACCTGGGTCTGCGTGAGCGGGAATTCGCACTCGTCCGCCTTCGTCAGGCCCACCAGCTGCAGGCGCAGGTGCCACTCGCAGAGAAGATGGGCCAGCCTCTGCTCGGCCCGGCGTCCGCCGACGTTGGCGAGCCAGTCGCGCCCGATCGACTCGTTCACCAGCGTGACCATGAGCAACGCGCGCGCGATCGCCGGGCGCTCGAGGAGGGCGGCGATGTCGCCCCTGGAGATACGCACCACGCGGCTCGCCGAAAGTGCCGCGATGCTGTGGTCCATGGCATCGAGAAGAGCGGCGTGAAGATCGCAGATGTCGCCCGGAAACAGGAAGCCGACGATCTGACGGTGACCCCTGTGCAGCAGCTTGTACCGGAAGGCCAGGCCGCTCTCGATCAACCGGACGTCGGTCGGCTCGTCGCCTTCCCGTATGATGTCGGTTTCGGCTGAGACGAGGTCGAACCGCCGGGTCACCGAGGCGATGAACCGCTTGTCGTCCTCCGACAGAGGCGAAAACGTCTCGAGCTTACGGACGAAGATGTCTGTCATTTGTTAAAACATAACATGTCCGAAGTGTCGTTTGATGGTTTTTTTTATGACATTTGTTATACGGCCCCATCCAAGCTGTCGCTTGATCGACAAAGTCGAGGCTAGGAGTTTCTATGATCGTGCCACGCGATAGTCGAGCGTTGCGCTCGACAAGGTCTATCAAGTATAATATAGGTTAGGATGATTCATCGCACCGAGGCATTTACAGCACTCGGCAATGCGATATTTCTCGCGAGCCGGAAGCGTCCTCCCGCGGCGACTTGGCCGCCCTGGCGCGTGGCAACGCCCCAGGGCGGCCTCTTTCCTGGAGGGCTGCGGCTGACGGCCGGGGGATGCGGCAATGAGCTTTCGCACAGAGGTCGAGCAATCGCACATCCCTATCACGAGAGCCGAGCAACGCGTTCGATCGCAGC
>CAZZWW010000420.1:0-2250 GCA_964657815.1 Vulcanimicrobiota bacterium
CTTGCCGTTCGCGCTGACGGCCGCCCAGCAGGCAGCGCTGGCGGAAATCCGCGCCGACCTCGCCGCGCCGGCGCGCATGCTGAGGCTGCTGCAGGGCGACGTCGGCTCCGGCAAGACGCTGGTCGCGCTGCTCGCCATGGCCGACGTCGTCGAGGGCGGCCGCCAGGCCGTCATGATGGCGCCGACCGAGATCCTGGCCCGCCAGCACTTCGCCGGGCTGGCGCCGCGCGCGCTGACGGCCGGCGTCCACCTGGCGCTGATCACCGGCCGCGACACGCCGGCGGAGCGCCGCCGCACGCTGGAGGGCCTGGCTTCGGGCGCCATCGACATGGCGGTGGGCACCCACGCGCTGATCCAGGAGGGCGTCGCCTTCCGCGACCTCGGCCTCGCCGTGGTCGACGAGCAGCACCGCTTCGGCGTGCAGCAGCGCCTCGCGCTGTCGGCCAAGGGCGAGGCCGTCGACATCCTCGTCATGACCGCGACGCCGATCCCGCGCACCTTGGTGCTCTCCTATTTCGGCGACATGGACGTCTCCTCGCTCAGGGAGAAGCCGCCGGGGCGGCAGCCGATCGACACGCGGGCGCTGCCGGTGGAGCGGCTCGGCGACGTGGTAGCGCGGCTGCAGCGCGCCGTCGCTGAGGGCAAGCGCGCCTATTGGGTGTGTCCGCTGGTCGCCGAGGCCGAGGAGGTCGACGCCGCCGCCGCGCTCGACCGCTACGAGGATCTTCGCGAGGCGTTCGGCACGAAGGTCGGGCTGATCCACGGGAAGATGAAGGGGCCGGAGAAGGACGCGGCGATGGCCGCGTTCGCCGTTGGCGAGACGCAGGTGCTGGTCGCCACCACGGTCATCGAGGTCGGCGTCGACGTGCCGGAGGCGACCATCATCGTGATCGAGCATGCCGAGCGCTTCGGCCTGGCGCAGATCCACCAGTTGCGCGGCCGCGTCGGGCGCGGCAGCGGCGCCTCGTCGTGCCTGCTGCTCTACAAGGGGCCGCTCGGCGAGGTTGCGGAAGCCCGCATCAACATCCTGCGCGAGACCGAGGACGGCTTCCGCATCGCCGAGGAGGATCTCAAGCTGCGTGGCGAGGGCGAGGTGCTCGGGCTCCGCCAGTCCGGCGCCCCCGGCTTCAAGCTCGCCGACCTCGCCGTGCACGGCGACCTGCTGCCGCTCGCCCGCGACGCCGCGCAGCGGCTGGTCGACGCCGACCCCGAGCTGGTAGGGCCGCACGGGACGGCGGTGCGGACGCTGCTGCACCTGTTCGAGCGCGAGGAGGCGATTAGGCTTATCGAGGCGGGATAGCGACGGCACCGAAAAGTCGTCTCGTCGATCGGCTTCGCATCACGTCAATGCAGATCAGTCGCTCAATGTCGGCGCGCCGCGGCTCGCGCAGCAGTACGCCGACACCGGGCGCTCGGCTCGAGCGCGGCGCTCACAGCCCCAGCATGATCTCCATGTTCTGCACGGCGGCGCCGCTGGCGCCCTTGCCGAGGTTGTCGAGCTTGGCGACGAGCAGGGCATGGCCGTGGCTGGTGGCCTCGCCGAAGACGTGAAGCTCGAGGTCGTCGCTGCCGTTGAGCGATTCCGGCTCCAGCTTCGAGGACTCCGCCGCCGAGGCGACGCGGACGTGGCCGCTCGCGCCGTAGTGCGCGGTGAGCGCCATCGTCAGGTCGGCGACCGACGGCTTCCGCGCCAGCATGTCGAGGTGCAGCGGGATCGAGACCAGCATCCCTTGCGCGAAATGGCCGACCGACGGCACGAAGATCGGGCGCCGCGCCAGGCCGCCGTGGGCCATGATCTCGGGCACGTGCTTGTGGGCCAGCCCGAGCGCGTAGAGCTCGAAGGCGGGCGCGTGGCCGGCCTCGTGCTCGGCGATCATCGCCTTGCCGCCGCCGGAATAGCCCGACACCGCGTTGATCGAGAGCGGCGTGTCGGGCGCGAGCCAACCGCCGTCGACCAGTGGCCGGATCAGCGCGATGGCGCCGGTGGCGTAGCAGCCGGGGTTCGACACCGTGCGCGCCGAGCGGATCGCCTGCTCCTGGCCGACCGCCAATTCGGGGAAGCCGTAGGCCCAGTCCGGCGCGGTGCGGTGGGCCGTGGAGGCGTCGAGCACGCGCGGGCCGTTCGGCATCGCCGCCACGAGCGCGGCGGTCTCCTTCGCCGCGTCGTCGGGCAGGCAGAGGATGACGAGGTCGACCTCGGCCAGCAGCGCACGCTTGGCCTCGACGCTCTTGCGGTCGGCGTCGGCGAGG
>CAZZWW010000421.1:0-2240 GCA_964657815.1 Vulcanimicrobiota bacterium
GGCATGGTCATCAACAAGGACGACCACACCGGCGAGGCGCAGGCGTTCGCCGAGGGTGCCGGCATCCCGGTGCTGGCCGCGATCCCGGCCGACGAGGACATCCGCAAGAAGAGCGCGAACTACGAGATCATCGGCACGCCGGGCAATCGTTGGGCCTCGGTCTTCGAGGACCTCGCGCAGAACGTCGCCGACGCGCCGCCGGTGCGCCCCAAGCCGATGACCCAGGACGGGCTGCTCGGCCTGTTCTCTGGCGATGTCGTCGGACGCAACGTGGTGCTGGTTCCGGCCACGATGGAAGACATGTGCGGCCGTGCCGACGTGACCAAGCCGACCCTCGAAGTCGTCTACGACGAGGCGTGAGGGTCATGGATTTCGACGCGCCCCTTCACGCCGACACTGCCGACGCCGTCACCCTCTCCGAGGCCGGCGAGCCGATCTCGACGAGCGAGAGCGGCTGCCACGGCGGCAAGGCGGAGATGCGCCGCGCGGCAGAGAAGGCCGGCAACAGCGACATCCTCGCCCGCTACGCCGCGGACTATCCGCAGGGTCCGCACGACCAGCCTCAGAGCATGTGCCCGGCCTTCGGCTCGCTGCGCGTGGGCCTGCGCATGAAGCGCACCGCCACCGTGCTGTCGGGCTCGGCCTGCTGCGTCTACGGGCTGACCTTCACCGCGCATTTCTACGGCGCCCGACGCTCCGTCGGCTACGTGCCGTTCAACTCGGAGACGCTGGTCACCGGCAAGCTCTTCGAGGACATCCGCGACGCGGTCTACGCCCTGGCCAAGCCCGAGGACTACGACGCCATCGTCGTCACCAATCTCTGCGTGCCGACCGCCTCGGGCGTGCCGCTGCGGCTGTTGCCCAAGGCGATCAACGGCGTCCGCATCATCGGCATCGACGTGCCGGGCTTCGGCATCCCGACTCACGCCGAGGCCAAGGACGTGCTCGCCGGCGCCATGCTGGCCTACGCCCGCGAGGAGGCCATGGCCGGCCCGGTGGCGGCGCCCGAGAAGGGCCGCTCAGACAAGCCGACGGTGGCGCTGCTCGGCGAGATGTTCCCGGCCGACCCGATCGGCATCGGCGCGCTGCTCGAGCCGCTCGGTCTTGCCGCCGGCCCGGTCGTGCCGACGCGCGAATGGCGCGAGCTCTACGCCGCGCTGGACTGCCAGATCGCCGCCGCGATCCACCCCTTCTACAAGGCCTCGATCCGAGAGTTCGAGGCGGCCGGCCGCCCGATCGTCGGCTCGGCGCCGGTCGGTGTCGACGGCACCGCCGCCTGGCTCGACGCCATCGGCCGCGCCGCCGGTGTGGCGCAGGAGAAGGTCGACGCCGCCAAGAACCGCTTCCTTCCGGCCATCGAGGGCGCGCTGGCGGCCAAACCGATCAAGGGACGCATCACCGTCTCCGGCTACGAGGGCTCCGAGCTGCTCGTCGCCCGCCTCCTCGTCGAGAGCGGCGCCGACGTCCGCTACGTCGGCACCGCCTGCCCGCGCACGCCCTGGTCGGAGTCCGACCGCGAATGGCTCGACGCCCGCGGCATCCCGGTGACGTACCGCGCCTCGCTCGAGCAGGACCTCCAGGCGATGGAATGCTTCGAGCCCGACCTCGCCATCGGCACCACGCCGCTGGTGCAGAAGGCGAAGGCAAGCGGCATCCCGGCGCTGTACTTCACCAATCTCATCTCCGCCCGCCCGTTGTTCGGCATGATGGGCGCTGGATCGCTCGCCGAAGTGATCAACACCGCCATCGACTCTCGCCCGCGCTTCGACGCGATGCGCGATTTCTTCGAGGGCGTCGGCACCGGCCATGCCGCGGGCGTCTGGCAGGATCAACCGGTCGACCGGCCCGACTTCCGCGCCAAGTACAAAAAGGCGCTCGACATCAAGGCCAAGCAGCGCGCCGCCTCGACCCAGGATCTGGGAGGGCCGGCCTGATGCTCGTCCTCGATCACGACAGGGCCGGCGGCTATTGGGGCGCGGTCTACGCGTTCACCGCCATCAAGGGCCTGCAGGTCATCATCGATGGCCCGGTCGGCTGCGAGAACCTGCCGGTGACGGCGGTGCTCCATTACACGGACGGTTTGCCGCCGCACGAGCTGCCGATCGTCGTCACCGGGCTCTCCGAGGAGGAACTCGGCAAGACCGGGACGGAGGGCGCGATGCGCCGCGCCCACAAGGTGCTCGACCCGTCGCAGCCGGCAGTCGTGGTCACCGGCTCGATCGCCGAGATGATCGGCGGTG
>CAZZWW010000422.1:0-2225 GCA_964657815.1 Vulcanimicrobiota bacterium
GGATGAAGCGGCCGAGCACGCCGGCCTGGTTCATCAGCCGCAGCACCACGGCGGGTGCGCCGTGCGAGGTCAGGATCGAGAGGAAGAGGCGATTGGCCTCGGGGTCGAGCCGCATGGCGGCGTCGATCCGGGAGAGGCTCATCGACACCAGGCGCATCGCGTCGGGGTGGATCGCCAGCCCGCTCTCGTCCGCCGTGGCAAAGAGGCGGATGAGGTTGACGGGGTCGCGGGCGAAGATCGCCGGATCGGCAAAGGTGATGCGCGCGTTCTCGACCACGAAGTCCTTGGAGGCGAGCACCTCCTTGCGCCGCCACATGCGACCGAAGAAGCGGTCGAGCATCGGCGAAGGCTTGGCCTGGCGCTCCTCGAGCGCGGCGCAGACGATGGCGGTGAGGTCGCCAACCTCCTTGGCGATCAGGAAGTAGTGCTTCATGAACCGCTCGACGCCGTGCAGGCCGGCGCGCGCCGTGTACCCGAGCTTGTCGGCGAGGATGCGCTGCAGGTCGAAAGACAGCCGCTCCTCGGCGCGGCCGGTCTCGAAATGCAGCTGGCAGCGCACCCGCCACAGGAACTCCTCGCAGCGCAGGAAGAGCCGGTACTCCTTGCGCGAGAACAGCCCGGCCTCGACAAGCTCGGACGCGTCGCGCACGCGGTAGACGTATTTGGCGATCCAGAACAAGGTATTGAGGTCGCGCAGCCCGCCCTTGGAATCCTTGACGTTGGGCTCGACGAGGTAGCGGCTGCGACCGGCCTTGCGAACGCGGGCGTCGCGCTCGGCGAGCTTGGCGGCGACGAACTCCGCCGGCGTGTCGCGCACCACCTCGCGGTCGAAGCGCTCGCGCAGGTTCTCGAAGAGGTCGCGGTCGCCGAGGATGAAGCGGGCCTCGAGCAGCGCCGTGCGCACCGTCATGTCCTCGCGCGCATATCTGAGGCAATCCTCGATCGAGCGCGTGGAGTGGCCGACCTTCTGGCGCAGGTCCCACAAAGTGTAGAGCATGGCCTCGGTGGCTTTCAGCGCCCATTCGTCGTCCTTGGCGGGCAGAAGGAAGAGCAGGTCGATGTCGGAGCCCGGCGCCAGCGTGCCGCGCCCGTAGCCTCCCACCGCCGCCACGACGAGCCGGCTCCGCACGGCCTCGCCGGCCGGATGGACGTGCGTGGCGACGTAGGTGAAGAGCGTGACGAGCAGCTCGTCTTCGATGGCCGAGAGGTGGGTCGCGCAGCGCAGGCCGTCGCCCTCCTCGTCGAGGTCGCGACGCACCGCCTCGCGTCCCGCCGCCAGCGCGTCGCGGAACACCGTGACGACGTCGAAATGCGCGACGCCGTCGATCCCGGCGCCGATGTGCAGGGTCTTCAGCGCGACGAGCAACGCTTGCCCGTCGAAATAGTCCGTCACGTCGAAAGTGTCGCGGGGCGCGCGGCGGCGCCGGTGCGAGGCGACGCGCTCGAGGACGAGGCTCATCGGATTGTCCGCGGGCTCAAAGGACCGCTCCGGCTGCGGCCCGGCGCTCGGCCAGCTTGCGCTCGATCGCGTCCCAGACGGGGACGGCAAGGTCCGGGCCGCCGGTGCGGGTGATGGCACGGATGCCGGTGGGCGACGTGACGTTGATCTCGGTGAGATAGCCATCGATGACGTCGATCCCGACCAGCAGCAGCCCGCGTCGCCTCAGCTCCGGCGCGATGCGGCCGCAGATTTCCAGCTCGCGGTCGGTGAACTGCGTCGCCGCCGCGGCGCCGCCGCGCACCATGTTGGAGCGGATGTCGTTCTCCGCCGGCACGCGATTCACCGCGCCGAGCGGCTCGCCGTCGACGAGGATGATGCGCTTGTCACCCTTGACGATGTTGGCGATGAAGCCCTGCACCACCCATTGTTCGCGCAGAAGCGTTGAGAAAAGGTCGAACAGCGATCCGAAATTGCCGTCTTTCTCCTCCACCTTGAACACCGACGCGCCGCCGTGGCCATGCAGCGGCTTCATCACCACCGTGCCGTGCTCGCGGCGGAAAGCCAGGATCTCGGCCTTGTCGCGGGTGATCAGCGTCGGCGGCATCAGGTCGGGGTAGTCCATGACGAAAAGTTTTTCCGGCGCATTGCGGACGCTGGCGGGATCGTTGACGACGAGCGTCGCCGACGGAAGCCGCTCGAGAATGTGCGTCGATGTGATGTAGGCGAGGTCGAAGGGCGGATCCTGGCGCAGCAGCACGACGTCCATCGTGGAAAGGTCCAGGCT
>CAZZWW010000423.1:0-2192 GCA_964657815.1 Vulcanimicrobiota bacterium
CGCGGCCGGCAGGTCGCGCGTGGCCGCGACCGCCGCGGCGAGCGCCGCCGCGTCCTCGATCGCCTGCGCCGCGCCCTGCGCCAGGAACGGCAGGATCGGATGCGCGGCGTCGCCGACGAGGGCGACCGGCCCGGTGTTCCAGGCGGGGAGCGGCGCGCGCTCGAAAAGCCCCCATCCGGTCCAGGCTGGGGCCGCGGCGACGAGCGCGCGCGCCGCCGGGTGCCAGCCGGCGTAGCGGGCGCGGATCGCGGCAGCGTCGCCGGGACGCGCCCAAAGGTCGCCCGGAGCATCGCCCGTGTCGTCACGGGTGATGGCGACGACGTTGATCGCGTCTCCCAGCGCGTAATGCACGAGGTGCGCGTCGCGGCCGAGCCAAAGGCCGGTCTCGGGGCCGCTCAGCTCGGGGCCGAGGTCGGCGGCGGCGACGGTGGCGCGCCATGCGGTGCGGCCGGTGTCGCGCGGCCGGTCGGCATCGGCGGCGACGAGCTTGCGCCGCACGGTGGAGCGCACGCCGTCGGCGCCGATCAGAGCGGCGGCGGCGAAGGAGCGGCTCAGCGCACCCTGCTTGGCGGTGACGGCAACGCCGTCGGGCGTGGTGCCGAAACCGGCGAGCGCCGTGCCGAGGTGCAAGGTGATGCACGGCTCAACCGTCGCCGCCTCGCGAAGCACGCGCTGGAGCAGGGCGCGCCGGGCGACGAGGTAGGGCGAGCCCCAGCGGCGCTCGGCATCGTCGAGCGGCAGCGACGACAGGGTGCGGCCGCGCGCGTTGCGCACACGCACGCCGCTCGGCCGCGACGCCTCACGCGCGAGGGCATCGAGCACGCCGAGCCTGGCGAGGATGCGAGTCGCGTTGGGGGAGAGCTGCAGTCCGGCGCCGATCTCGACCAGCGCGGTCGCCTGCTCCAGGACCGTCGAGGCAATGCCGACCTTGGCCAGCGCCAGAGCGGTCGACAGGCCGGCAATGCCCGCCCCCGCGATGAGGACCGGCGCGGTCCGCGTCATGGCCGCCTCAGGCGGCGCGCGTCGCCACGTCGACCGTCGCGGTCGCCGCCACCTCGGCTTCGGCCGCCTGGTCGGGCAGGTAGAGGCACCCGGCCGGCTCGACCATGCCCTTCAGCCCAGGCTCGAACACGAAGCGCGTCGAGCAGTAGGAGCACACGATGTCGGTCTCGCGGCCCATGTCGATGAAGATGTGCGGGTGGTCGAACGGCGGCAGCGCGCCGACGCACATGAACGTGCGCACGCCCACCTTGAGGCTCGGCAGGCCGGGCTGGTTGTGGAAATGCGGCGTGCCGTGCATGTCTGCCATGGCGTCGTTCCTCCTCGCGGCCGCCCCGTCCTACGCGCCGCGGGCCGCCGCGGCAACGTCCCGGACAGAGCCATGACCCGCCCCCTCGTGATCGTCGCCGCCGTCGGCCGCAACGGCGCGATCGGCCGCGACAACGCGCTGCCCTGGACCATGCCGGGCGACCTCGCCCGCTTCCGCGCGCTGACGATGGGCTGCCCGATGATCATGGGCCGGCGCACCTGGGACTCGATCGGCCGGAATCTGCCGGGACGCGAAAGCGTCGTCGTGTCGCGCGGCTCGCCCGACTTGCCTGAGGGCGCGTCTTCCGCGACCGACCCCCAGAGCGCCCTCGCGGTGGCGGCGGCGCGGGCCGAAGCCATGGGCGCACCCGCGATCGCCCTGATCGGTGGCGCCGTGCTGTTCGAAGCGCTGATGCCGCGCGCCGACCGCCTCGCCCTGACCTTCGTCGATCTGCGGCCGGAGGCCGACACGTTCTTTCCGCCGATCGACCCCTACACGTGGCGGGAAGCCGGCCGCCGCGCGCCACCGCGCCACGGGCGCGACGAGGCGGCCTGCACCTTCGTCGACTACGTTCGCGCGGACTGATGCGCAAAGCATGCTTCACAATTGCGTTCGCCGACCCCAGCTTTTATAGCAGCCGCTTCCCCGTTTTCACGCTCGCGCGATGTGCCGGCCCGTGCCGCACCATCCCGCGCCAGCGTCGGCCCCACCGGGCCAAGGAGTTTCCCATGAGCACTGCGCCGCTGATGCCCAAGGCGACCGCCGTCTGGCTCGTCGAGAACACCTCGCTGACGTTCGATCAGATCGCCGACTTCTGCAAGCTGCACCCGCTCGAGGTGAAGGGCATCGCCGACGGCGAGGTCGCCGCCGGCATCAAGGGCCA
>CAZZWW010000424.1:0-2182 GCA_964657815.1 Vulcanimicrobiota bacterium
GCCGCGTGGTCGGGGTCCACATGATGCGTCCAGGTGAGATTCAGCACCTTCCTGGGATCAGCACCATCTCGGCCACGCAGCCTTTCGGGACGGGCTCTGAGCCTAATCGGGCAGGGAGATGGCTCTACTCGCGCGTTCGCTTTGGAGGGAAATAATAGCATTTCTGGTAGTATTATAGATCTACGCGCCACGGAGCTTCGTCTTCGGAGCGGTAGCACTTGGCTGGATGCAGAGGTGGTTCATTTTCCGGTCAATTGTCGTTAGTGATAGCGGATGGCGTAGACTATGGTTGGAGCAAAAGGCTTGCCTCCGCCTACCCCTTTAGCGTTTATGCTAGCACAATCTCCGAAAGCAAGGAGCCTGCTGCAGCAGATCTATTGGTAGAAATACTTTCCGACTGTGCGATTAGTTCCTCTTCTGCGGCTTCTATCGCGTTACTTGCCGATTACGCGGTGGCAGAGAACGACTACTTAAGGATTGTCTATTCCAAGTACGGCACGTCCTTTCGTGAAATGATTGCGACCCTTGTTCAAGAGGGATATGCCCAAACCACCGCCATCGCTGCATCAGCCTCAGCATTCGCGGCGTAAGCCGGCGCGACGACGAGGGCCGAAGCAAATCCGACTGCTAAGAAAGACGCCTTGAGCCACATCATTGATCGTTCTCCCGAGCTTCGCTTTGCGCTGTGGATATATAGCCTAATGCGGATCCTCGAGCTTGGTCATGCGAGCCTCGAAATGCATTTCGGGCGCGGCCTTCGACGAACCCTCGACCGTGAAGTCCGGACCTTCCGGATGTCCTTTCAGCTGAACCACGGCACGATCAACGCCGAAAACGGAAGCGGCGGCCTCTCCGGTGGTGTGCTGATAGATTGAGACTTGCGCGCCGAAACCTCCGTCCGGCTCCTCGTACGTGCCCACCCAGGCGTAGACCGCGTCGCCGCCTCTCAGGCTGCCGTTTTCGAGCACCACGACGCCGACCCCTTCACCGAGTTGCGTGCTGAAGGCCACTTTGTACAAGCCGGGCTGCAGAGACATAGCGGACCTTCGAATGGTGCTGACAATTAGAGAAGATATAGCGGCCGAGCGCGAGAACCCTGCGGCAAGACAGCTGGCCAACCGATTATCGTGTTGAGCGGCGATTTGGTGCCCCGCCCGCACCAGCGCGAAGCCACCTCGGCGATCCTGGCCGCGCGCTCGGCCGGCCAGCCCGGGTTTCTGCTTGGCGACATGACCGGGCTTGGCAAGACGCTCTCGGTCTGGTGCGCCGCGGCGGCGATGCCGGAGCGAGACGTGCTGATCGTCTGCCCGAAGGGCGCCATTCCGCAATGGCGACGGCACCATCGCTCTCGCGGGCTGCCCCGAGAAGAGCGTCACGCTGATTAACTACGAGCGCACCAAGTCGCTGATGGCGCCGCCGGCGGCGAGCAAGCGGCGCTCGACGCGGGCGAAGAACAACGAGCTCGCGAAGCACGGGCAGCCACGCAAGACGTGGCCGATCGTCATCTTCGACGAGAGCCATCGCCTGCGGAACCCCTACGCGCAACAGAGCCTCGTGTTGTCGGCAGCTTGCCGACGCCGCGGCCTTTTCGATCTTCATGAGCGCCACCGCCGGCCAGGCGCCGCACGAGCTGTCATACCTCGGCCGCCTGCTCGGCCACGCGGCTGGCTCGCCTGTCGAGACGCTCGCTGACTTCCGCGAGCTGATGAAGCGACTGAAGATCGGCAGGGCAAAAGGCCGACGGACGAACTGGTCGTGGGAGGCGAACGCGCGCGACTGCAGCGTCATGGCCGACCTGCTATTCAAGGGCGCCCGCGCGATCGGCATGCGGCGCCGGCCCGGCGACATCGCGGGCTGGCCGGAGGTGCAGCGCGAGCTTGCCCCAACGGCGCTGGGCGACAGTGAGCGCCGGCTCTACGAGGCCACTTGGCGCGAGTTCAGGCGAGAACTCGGCCTGCTTGGCGGCAGCACGCGCCGGCCGACAGGCTGGGCAGCCGAGCTGCGCTTCCGGCAGAAGGCGAGCCTCTTGCGCGTGGCGGGCACCGCCGAGTTCGCGCAGGATCTCCTCGAGGCCGATCAGCAGGTTGCGATCTCGGTCGCCTTCCTGGAGACGAGCGCCGGTTTCGCCGCCAAGCTGGCGGGCCGCGGCTGGCGCGTCGGCGAGATCAACGGCGAGCAGGCC
>CAZZWW010000425.1:0-2164 GCA_964657815.1 Vulcanimicrobiota bacterium
GTCCAGTCCACGCCCGTGCCGCCGACGGCAGGTGCGAGCATCGCCTCGCGCGGCGGCGCCGACGGCTGCCTGGGATTGGCCTCGCAGGGCGGCGGCGGCGGTCGGCGGCCGTCGTCGAAGGCGAGTTGCACGACCTTGGGGAACAGACCGTCGTAGCGGTTGACGACGTCGCGGAACTCCTTGGCCCTGTGCATGCGCTGAAGGGCGAGCGCATAGCCGTAGACCGTCGCCTCCTTCGGCAGCCAGGCTACGGCGCGCTCGAACCAGCGAAGGGCCAGCGGGTACTGGCAGGTGTTGTAGGCGTACCAGGCCAGCGCCTGCGCGCCCTCGCCGGATTCGGTCTGCACCGTCACCTGGGCGTAGCGTGCCACGCGTTCGGGCTCGATGAAGGGCGGCTGCTCACGCGTGAAGTCGCGCTCGAGCAGGTCGATGAACAGGATCGAGTTGTTCACCAAGGGGCCGCGCCACGCGTAGGACACCTCTTCGGCCTCGCGCTTCATGCCCATCACGCGCAGCGTATGGGCGAGGCCGTGCGCGATCATCGCGTCGCCGCCGTGGCTGAGCGACAGCTTGAACCAGTCGAGCGCCAACGCGTAGTCCGCCCGTTTGTAGCCGTACCAAGCGACGAGGCCGGGCTCGTCGGGGTTGGCGACGTCGTGAACGTAGTCCTCGAAGCGCTTGAGCTCGTCGTCCGTGACGGCTTTGGCCTGCTCGTCGTGGAGGAAGGCCGAGATGCGGGCGCGGGTGATGTCGATCTCGATGGGCTCGAACTCGCCATGCCCGGACGCATCCGCGTGGCCCATGGCGATGAGCTTCTCGACCATCACCATCGGGATGAGCCGGATCGCGAACTCGATCGTGGCGCGGCGCTCGGCCGGATCGTCGTGGCCGGTCATGATCTGGCGATAGACGACGTAGGCCTCGGAGCAGTCGTTCTCGTGAGCGTAGGCCTCGGCGACGACCCACAGCGCCTCGGCGTCGTTCTTGGCCCAGCCGATGCCGCTTGCGCGGAAGCTTTCCACGATGGCGTGCCACTGCTCGGCTTTCGCCAGCGCCATGACCTTGGCGCGCAGCACCTTGGTGCGGATCTTGGCCTGGAGATCCTCGGAAGGCTTCCAGCCGGGCTCGGCGACCTGGCGCAGCGCCACCGCCTTGTCGATGTCGGCGAGGCGGTTCTGCCCGTAGAGCGCCCACAGCGGGCCCTCGTCGTCACGACCCTTGCGGGCAGTGTAGAGGTCGTCCGGAGCGCGCCAGGCGGGATCGAGCTTGGCGAGCCGGTGCAGCTCGGCGTCGACGCGGTCGCGCCGACCGAGCGAGGCGTAGTAGCGAAGCGCGGTCTCGTCGACGCGCGGCTTCGCCCGCTGCGGCACGGGCATGGAGGTCGGCCCTGGCTCGGCCGCACGCGCCGCCGCACCCGGCAGTGTCAGGAGGAGCGCCAGCGCGGTCAGTGGGCGAAGCATGACGGGTATCTCATGTGGCCGGCGACGAGGGCGAGCATGTTGAGGGTCACGGCGTAGTAGTTCTCCTCGGCGCGCACGCCGTGGCTCTCGTTCGAGGACAGCGTCCCGCCCGAGGCGGCGCAGGAGGCGAGCGCGGAGACGGCGCCGTAGCCTTTCTCGACGAGCCAGTCCGACGGTTTTCCGGTCGCCGTCTCGATGATCGGCAGGGCGCCCCGCGCGTTCTTCTGCCAGGCCCGCACGAACGGCGAGTAGATCTCGCGCTGTCCCAGGCCGGCCCAGGCGATGTAGAGCGGGATGCGGATCGAGTTGTAGGAGAAGCGCTGCGGGAAGCCGTCGGCGGGGCGGGGCGTCGCGTCGTGCAGCGACACCCATTCCGTCGGCAGGGCGGCGGGACCGAAATGCGTCTGCTTGACGAGTTCGAGACCGTTGCGGCTCAAACCGGCCCAGTCGACGTCGGGCGCCACCAACGGCAGCCGCGCGAAGGCCGGGAACACCCAGTAGGAGAGGTTGACCACCGGGCCGTCGGGGCGATCCTCGGCAGCGAAGCCGGCGACGCCGGGCAGCAGCAGCGCGCCGTCCTTGGTGTGCGGAAGGATGAGCTTGCGGCCGGCCTCGACGGCGATGCGACGCCCGGCGATCTTGTAGGGCAGCACGCCCCAGGCGTCCGACGCCTCGGCCAGCGCCCAGGCGACAAGCAGGTCGCC
>CAZZWW010000426.1:0-2122 GCA_964657815.1 Vulcanimicrobiota bacterium
GTGAGGCGCGGGC
Source organism: Vulcanimicrobiota bacterium (assembly GCA_964657815.1). Lineage (GTDB taxonomy): Bacteria > Pseudomonadota > Alphaproteobacteria > Rhizobiales > Beijerinckiaceae > RH-AL1. The sequence goes on from CAZZWW010000426.1 coordinate 14, forward strand.
GGGGTCTTACTTGTCGTCGTCGCCCTTCTTGGCGTCGGACTCGGCACCTTCGCCGCCCTCGGCGGCGCTGTCGCCCTCCGTACCTTCCTCGCCCTCGACGAGCGTGGTGGCGGGCTCGTCCTCGGGCTCCGGCTCGACGACCGGCGGCTGGATGTTCAGCACCGCGTATTCGGCGTCGGCCTCGTTGGTGAGGCGGGTGCCGCGCGGAAGCTTCAGCTCGGAGATGTGGATGCCGTCGCCGATCTCCATCGCGGTGACGTCGACGGTGACGCTCTCGGGGATCGCGTCGGCCGCGACCGTCAGTTCGACCACGTGGCGCACGATGTTGACGACGCCGCCGTTCTTGATGGCGACCGACTCGTCCTGACCCGTGACGTGGATCGGGATTTCGACCGCGATCTTCTGACCGGCCTTGAGCCGCAGGAAGTCGACGTGCAGCGGGCGGTCCTTGACCGGATCGAGCTGATAGTCGCGCGGGATGACCTTCTCGACCGCGCCGTCGACGTCGATGTCGAAGGTCGTGGTCATGAACCCGCCGGCGTAGATCAGCTTGTTGACGTCGTGCCAGGAGAGCGAGATCGAGGTCGGCTTCTCGCCGCCGCCGTAGATCACGCCCGGAATGCGACCTTCACGGCGTACGCTTCGGGCGGCCCCCTTGCCGACCTTGCTGCGCACCGAGGCCGCCAAAGACTTTGCTTCGGCCATCTGGTGTTCCTAAGTGTTGGGTGGTGTCGTCTCGCGCCCACGCCTCCAGGGGTGTCGGATTGCGCGCGAAGGCCGGCTCTATAAAGCGCGAAGCGGAGCAGGGCAACCATTGCCGCGGCATCGTTCCGGCTGCGTGCCTAGAAATCAATCGTCCGTGCCGAACATTCGTGCTGCGGTGCAGCGAGAAAGTGGGCCTTCGTCTCTGGCGAGAGCGCCAGCGGTCGGCATATCTCTTGCAGCCAATCCGAAACTCCGCACCGAAGGCCGTGGCGGCCGTCACTCTGATCTTTTCTGAAGGATAAGCGATGGGCGGCGAATTCTCGTCCGAACAGAAGCGTTATCTCGAAGGCTTCACCTCGGGCATCCAGGTCGGACGCCTCAAGGCGGAAGGGTCGTCAGCCGGCGGCAAGGCCACCCCGAGCGGTCCCGACGCGCCGATGTTGTTGGCCATGTCGGCCCAGGAAGCCAAGGGCAGGAAGCTCACCGACATCGAGAAGGGCAAGCGCGAGAAGCACCCGCTCGACGATTACGAGACGCTGAAGACGCTGGCCGCCAACGACCAGTTTCCCAAGGGCGGCGACACGTTCCGCATGAAGTACTTCGGCCTGTTCTACGTCGCGCCGGCGCAGGATTCCTTCATGTGCCGCCTGCGCATCCACAACGGCATCCTGAGCTACTGGCAGCTCGCCGGTCTCGCCAAGCTGGCCGACGATTGCGCGGGACACTACGCCCACGTCACGACGCGGGCCAACTTCCAGCTCCGCGAGATCCCCGCGCGCCACGGGATCGAGGTGGTCGAGCGCATCGTCGATCTCGGCCTCGCCTCGAAAGGCTCCGGTGGCGACAACATCCGCAACGTGACGGGCGACGCCACCGCCGGCATCGCGCCGGGCGAGTTGCTCGACACGCGCCCGCACGCGCGGGACTGGCATTTCCACATCCTCAACACGCGGGCGATGTACAATCTGCCGCGCAAGTTCAACGTCGCCTTCGACGGCGGGGGCCCGATCCCGACCTTGGAAGACACCAACGACATCGGCTTCCAAGCCGTCGCGCTGAAGGACGCGCCCGGCATCGCCGACGGCGTCTACTACCGGCTCATGCTCGGCGGCATCAGCGGCCACAAGGACCTGGCGCGCCACACCGGCGTGATCGTGCCGCCGCGCGACGCCACCAAGGTGGCCGACGCCATCGTCCGCGTGCTCGTCGACACCGGCGACCGCACCGATCGCAACAAGGCGCGCATGAAATACGTGCTCGATGACTGGGGCTACGACCGCTACATCGAGGCCGTCGAGGTGAAGCTCGGCGCCAAGCTGATGCGCGTCGAAGAGAAGTGGATGCTGCCGCGACAGGCGCAGGATCGCCACGCGCACGTCGGCGTGCACAAGCAGAGGCAGCCGG
>CAZZWW010000427.1:0-2113 GCA_964657815.1 Vulcanimicrobiota bacterium
GGAACCAGTGATCCGTGATTCAATGCTACCATGACGCCGCCGAATGTCAGCGATCCGGATGATCTCGAGAGCCTGAAGCGGCTCCTCGTCATTGAGCGCGCGGCCCGCTTCGAGGCGGAGGCAAAGGCAGCTCTCGCCATAGCCCAAGTCTCGGGCGCCGAGGCTATGATCGCTCATTTAAAGCTCGCCATCGAGAAGATGCGGCGTGAACTCTTTGGCAGCCGGTCCGAGCGTGGACACAAGCTCCTCGATCAGATGGAGTTCGAGCTCGAGGATCTCGAAGCGACGGCGGCACAGGACGAGGCGGCCGCGGAGATGGCCGCCACGCGGGCCGACATCTCTCTGGTCTCGGCGCATCGGCGGCGTTCGGGACGACGGCCGTTTCCCGATCATCTGCCGCGGGAACGCGTCGTCATTCCCGGCCCAAGTTCATGCCTGTGCTGCGGATCGTCCCGCCTCGCCAAGCTCGGCGAGGATATCACCGAGACGCTGGAGGTCGTGCCGCGCCAATGGAAGGTGATCCAGCACGTTCGGGAGAAGTTCACCTGCCGGGCCTGTGAGAAGATCAGCCAAGCGCCAGCGCCATTCCATGTCATTGCCCGGGGCCACGCCGGTCCGAGCCTGCTGGCGATGATCCTCCATGCGAAGTTCGCACTGCATCAGCCGCTCAATCGCCAGAGCGAGACCTATGCACGCGAAGGCGTTGACTTGCCGTTGTCGACCTTGGCCGATCATGTCGGTGCCGGCGCCGCCGTCCTGGCACCGCTCGCCGACCTCATCCGCGCCCACGTGATGGCGGCGGACCGCATCCATGGCGATGACACGCCAGTGGCGCTGTTGGCCAAGGGGAGGACGGTTCAGGCTAGATTGTGGGCCTATGTCCGCGACGATCGTCCATTCGGCGGTGCCGATCCGCCGGCCGCGTTCTATGCATTCTCGCGCGATCGAAAGGGCGAACATCCCGAGCGCCATCTCGCGGGCTATGCCGGGATCCTACAAGCCGATGCCTATGCCGGGTTCAACGCGCTCTACAAGGCCGAGCGCCGGCCGGGGCCGATCACCGAGGCTGCCTGCTGGAGCCACGCCCGTCGTAAGTTCTTCGTTCTTGCCGACGTCACGAGCAAGGCCCGCTCCCGCAAGCCGGTCATGGTCGCGCCGCTCGCGCTCGAAGCCGTCCGCCGGTTCGATGCCATCTTCGAGGTAGAGCGATCTCTCAATGGTTTGCCGCCTGACCTTCGACGAGAGGGACGTCGAAGGGATGTCGCGCCGCTTGTAAAGGACCTGGAGCGCTGGATGCGCGCCGAGCGATGCAGGATGTCCCGCCATTCCGATGTCGCCAAAGCGATGGACTACATGCTGACGCGCTGGCCAGCGTTCGTCGTCTTCCTTGAAGACGGGAGGATCTGCCTGTCAAACAACGCGGCCGAACGTGCGCTACGCGGCATTGCTCTTGGCCGCAAGGCGTGGCTGTTCGCTGGCTCGGAACGCGGCGGCGAACGCGCGGCGCTCATCTACACGTTGATCCAGACCGCAAAGCTCAACAACGTCGATCCCCATGCCTGGCTCGCCGACGTTCTGGCTCGCATCGCCGATCAGCCTGCTCGCCGCCTCGTCGACCTGTTGCCGTGGAACTGGCATCGACTTCCAGACAACCAAATCGCGGACGCAGCCTGATCTTGAGAGTCGCCAACCCGACCGCCTGCGGTCCAGGCCGGATGCTTACGATTGATCGCTGAAGATATCCGAAAGTGTGTAACCTGGAGGCAGGTTCTAAAGGCGGCGGACTTCGGCATCGGACCCGCTTAATACGTAGAATTACTGTTTCCTAGATATGCTAGATTGCTGCGGCCAATGGGCCGCCCAATTTATTTATTTGCCGAGTATATTGTCTTTTACCAAAAATCGTATGCCGCGATCGAAGGAAGTATCGTTATCTCCCCGGATATCGACACTGTAAGCCCGCTCCGGTTTGCTGTCATGCACATCTTTGAAATAGACATTAATATTGAGTATCAAATCCGAAACCTTCTGTATCTCTCCGGTTACAGCTATGTCGGCGCCAACCTTTTTCGCGAAGGTAACTGCGCAGCCACCACATGAGCGCAATTCTGAA
>CAZZWW010000428.1:0-2097 GCA_964657815.1 Vulcanimicrobiota bacterium
TAGCTTCCTTCGAATGAACGCCGCATCGTCGCGTCTCCTCGAGTGGAAGAATGCGAAGGTGTGCGACGAACCTAGAGGACGTTTGGCGTGCAGGACTTCAGCGTTGTTAATCGCTTCGATCAAGCGCGCGCATAGCCGGTGTTCAGAAACGCAGCTTGCATCCGCAGGAGATCGAAGAACGAGCACGTCGGCCGGCGACGATCGTCATCCGATCCGGCTGATCCTATCCGCTCCGCCGAGACCAGACGTCGGCCGACGGCGACATCCACTCTGCGTGTGTCGGTGCAAACGGCAATGGCAGGCTTTTGTGTCGACGAACGTCGAAGATGCTTGCTTCGATGCCGACGATTCCTGCCTTTGGCAGGGCTACATCTCCAAGGAGTTGGATACGCTTATCCGCTCTCCCTGGGTTGGTCTCGTCTGGACGTCCCAAGTCTTATTTCGCGTCCTCGGCGAAGGCGACAATCCCTTTGGCCGAGGCGACAGCGACGTTTCGAGACCTTGCTGCCGCCTCACGGGCATGCGGAAAAGGATCGCAACAGATCGAGGAGGCTTTCGCCGATGTTCATCGCCATGAACCGCTTCAAGGTCATGAAGGAGGAGGCCGAGGGCTTCGAGGCGCTCTGGCTCGGCCGCGACTCCTTCCTCAAGGATTCGCCCGGCTACATCGAATTCCACATGCTGCGCGGCCCCGAGCGGGAGGACCACATCCTCTATTCGTCGCACACGGTCTGGGCCTCGAAGCAGGAATTCGAGGATTGGACGCGCTCCGAGCAGTTCCGGGCCGCGCACCGCAACGCCGGCGACAACAAGCGCCGTACCTTGGGCCATCCCGAGTTCGAGGGCTTCGAGGTCATCCAGACCATGACCAACCCTGCGCTCAAGGCCGCCGAATAGCTCAGGCAACCGCCGTCCGCGATCGCGATTAGACCTGTTCCAACGAGGAGCAGGCGGCATGGCGGCGGAAGTGCGGACGATCGAGTCGACCATCCCCATGGGGATGACGCAGGTCGAGGATGGCGACGCCAAGGTCCTCTTCATCCGCGACGCGCACGGCCTGCGCGCCTTCCAGGCCAAGTGCCCGCACTACGGGGCGCCGCTGGCCAAAGGCGAGATCTGCGGGCAGACGCTGTACTGCCCCTGGCACAAGGCCGCCTTCGACGTCGGCGACGGCAGCCTCGTGCAGCCGCCGGCCTTGAAGGGATTGGATCAGTACCCGATCCGCACCGAGGGCGAGCATGTCGTCGCCACCCTAACGCCGATGGCCAGGGCTGGGTCCAATCCGCATGCGCACGACACGCGCAGCTTCGTGATCGTTGGGACCGGTGCGGCTGCCGTCGCTGCCGCGATCACGCTGCGCGGCGAGGGCTTCGGCGGCCGCCTGGTCATGGTCGGCCGCGAGCCGGGCCAGCCCTACGACCGTCCCAAGCTGTCCAAGAACTTCCTCGCCAAGAAGACCGATCCGGCGGCGATGCTGCTGGAGAAGGACTTCTACAGCACCGTGAACGCCGAGTTCTTGGCGAGCGAGGCCAAGACCATCGACGTGCCCACCCGCACGGTAACCCTCGCCGACGGCACGGTGCTGAAGCCGGACGCCCTCCTAATCGCCACAGGCAGCCGAGCCGTCGTGCCGCGGTTCGCCGGGGGCGACCTCCGCAACATCTTCACCTTGCGCTCTTTGGCCGATGCCGAGGCGATCAGCGCGGCGGCCGAGACGGCGAAGACCCTGGTGGTGATCGGCGGCGGCTTCATCGGGCTCGAGGCGGCGGCCTTCCTGACCAAGCGCGGCCTCGCTGCCACCGTGGTCTCGCCCGAGCCGCTGCCGCTGGCCGCCCGCATGGGCGACGACATCGCCCACGCGCTCAAGGTGCACCACGAGGGCGCGGGGGTCCGCTTCCTTCAAGGCAAGGTCGTGAAGTTCGAGGGGGAGGGGCGGGTTGCCCACGTTCGGCTCGAAGGAGGTGACACTCTGCCGGCCGACATGGTGCTGATCGGCGCCGGGGCCGCGCCGGAGACGGAGGCGATCACCGGCATCGCCAAGCGCGAAGACGGCGGCATCGCGGTGGCACCGGATCTCACCTGTGCGCCTGGCGTTTG
>CAZZWW010000429.1:0-2066 GCA_964657815.1 Vulcanimicrobiota bacterium
ACGCGAGCTGAACGGCCGACGTCACAGGAGGCCGAGCTGCTGCGCGTCGACTCGGCCACAGCCCTCGCTATTAAGCGGCATGAGCAGCCCGAGACAATAGTCTCGAAGCGGAACGACCCGGTCCGCGTGACCGATCACCTCGACAAGGCGGTCGACGTAGGCCGAGAAGGCTACTTCATTCTGTTGCGTCCAGGGATCCATCTCACCTCGCCGCGATCATCTCCGATCAACGACGCTACCAGCATCTGACCCCAAGCAAGCTGAGGCTTTCTGACTCAGTAAGGCTAAAAGACATGATGCCGGTTCTCGACTTCGGCCGGCGCACCTTCTTCGTCTCGATGTTTTTTCGCTCGGCTCTGCAAGTGCTCGACCACATATTCGGCAAGGCTACGAAGCGCCTCTGCTCGTTCTGCGGAGAAGTCTCTAACGACAGTGTCAATCAAGCACAGCGTACCGATGTGAATGCCTTGCGCCAGCGTGAGAGGTGCGCCTGCATAGAAGCAGATGTGGGGCGCGCCCAGAACATATTGATTGTTTGCAAAGCGTGGGTCTGCCGAAGCGTCTCTGACGATAAGCACTCTATCAAGAAGAATAGTGCGCGCGCAAAACGTCCCCGCGCGTGGGACGCTCGTCAGGCTCATTCCGCATGCTGCCTTGAGCCATTGACGCCCCTCGTCGATGAAGGAGATATAGGCGATGGGGACTTGGAAAAAATTGCACGCGTAACGGCAGACAGCGTTAAACTGAGGCTCTGCTTCAGTGTCGAGGATTTCCAAACTTTCCAAAGCGGCGAGGCGCTCTCTTTCTCGGGCCGGCACAAGTCGCGTCATGAGCCACCTTTCAGTAGCATAATTACGTAACGGCAGAATATATTTATAACACGATTTCATTGATCGCGTGCAAATTCTAATTTTGCGGTCTTTCTTCATGCTAAAATCTAAATTCCCTAAAGGCAGGGCTGGCGCAGAGCCTCAGCGCATTCCCCCCTGGTTCTTCTTCTTTCAAGGTCGATGGATGGCTTGCTAGACTCGTGTCCTGATCCAGAGGTTCGCCCTATAATTCCCTACACAGTTTGTGGAGTTAGCGATGGGCCGTCCGCTTTGTCCTCTCGTTTTGAGCGAAGAGGAGCGCGTCGAACTCGCCGCTTTGGCAGCGCGTCGCAAGACAGCACAGGCCTTGGCGATGAGGGCTCGAATCGTCCTTCTGGCTGGAGAAGGGATCGGCAACAAAGAGGTCGCGGCGAGGCTCGGTATCGACCAGACCACGGTTGGCAAGTGGCGTCCCCGCTTCGGAGCCGACCGCTTGGAGGGCTTGCGTGACGAGCCCCGTTGCGGGGCGCCACGAACGGTTGATGATGCCCGTGTCGAGGCGGTGGTCGTGAGAACGTTGGAAAGCCTGCCCGAGGGCGCAACCCACTGGAGCTCGCGCGGCATGGCCAGGGCCAGCGGCATGTCGACCTCCACGGTCCAGCGTATCTGGCGCGCCTTCGGGCTGCAGCCGCACCGCTCCGAGACCTTCAAGCTCTCGAGCGACCCCGACTTCGTCGGCAAGGTTCGCGACACCCCCGGGTCGTAGCCCGATGGCCGGGCTCTACATGACACTGCCCGACCGTGCCTTGGTGCTGTGCGTCGAAGAGGAGAGCCATATCCAGGCGCTCGATCGCAGCCAGCCGATGCTGCCCCTGCGTCCCGGTCAGATCGAGCGGCACACGCACGACTACACCCGCCACGGCACCACGTCGCTGTTTGCGGCCCTCGACGTCGCCACCGGCGCCATAATCGGCAAGTGCTACCCACGCCACCGCGCGAGCGAGTTCCGCGACTTCCTCGACCGGATCGAGCAGGCTGTCCCCAACGACCTCGACGTGCGAAAACGGCTGACGACATCCTTGCTTCAATCGAGCGCTTCTGCCTGCAGATCTCTGCAGCGTAATGCTCCGAACCTCAGATTCAGGACACTAGCCGCTCCTATTCATAACGGGGACGTTCGCGGGCCGATCCTTAATCGAGGCGAGCGTCATCGCTCGGTGTTTTGAGCTCGGCCTGCACTGATCGAGAACGCGCTTG
>CAZZWW010000430.1:0-2052 GCA_964657815.1 Vulcanimicrobiota bacterium
ACGACATGCGGCACAGCGCGATCCAGCTGGCGCAGATCGAGGGCCGCTGCCACCGCGACGGCGAGGAGGCAATGATCTACTTCGCCTACGCCGAAGGCACGGTCGAGGAAGGCATCGCCGCTGCGGTGACACGGCGCATGGCATCGATGGAGGCCATGGCAGGCGAGGACACGTCGCTGCTCGACGAGATCGCGGCCGTCATCGACGGAGCCGCCACAGCCGTACGGTGAATGGGAAAGGTGGAGCGCGCTTCCGCCACATACCAGGGCCCAGGCTCAAGGCCGAAGTTGGCATCATGACCGAGCCCGCTCTCACCGTTTACCACGATGGCTCCTGCCCTCTTTGTCGGATGGAGATCGGGCATTACCGGCGTTCTGTCGGAGCCGAGCATATCGACTTTGTCGATGTCGCCGAGCGTGGCGCGAAGCCTGGGCTTGATCTGCCTCGTGCCGACGCGCTGGGCCGCTTCCATGTGCGTCTGCCGTCCGGCGAGCTGCGATCGGGTGCCGCCGGCTTCGTCGAGGTCTGGAAGGTTCTTCCTCGGTGGCGGCTGGTGGCTGCTGTCGCGAAGGTGCCGGGCGCCTTGGCCGTGCTCGAGCTTGGCTATCGAGCCTTCTTGCCGCTCCGGCCGACGTTGGCGAAGCTCGCCGGCCGTTTCACGCGCGCATAGGCCGCCTCTGCTGATCAGCCTGCGCCGAGTAGTTCTTCCATGCGATCACCCGGCAGCGCGAAGGTGACGAACGCGATCGCTAGTGATCATGGCGATGCCACCGTAGCTGCAACGTCCATCGGGGCCGGATCGACGATCTCGACGACGAAGGCCGCACCGAGAAGCACTATGAACAATAGCAGGAGCAGCTTCGGAGTTGGGGGCGGCAGCAGTGGCCGGAAAATGCCGTGCAAAATCGCCCCCTTACTTCAGGGTTGTCTCGAACCGGATTCGGGAGAAACGTAATTGTCTCCGTCGCTAACGCCCTTATGCGAAATCTTGTAAGAGCCGACCATGCGGCCGGCAGCTTGGTAGGCCCCTTCATCGTCAAGGTTTGCACTGTTGAAGTCTTTCGCAGTACCGCTTATTCCGTCATATTTGCCGGTACCCGATTTGAATGTCCATGCTAACGTGATGGACTTAATCGGCTTTGGACCCTCTGTTGTGTATTCAGCGAAAAGAACGTCGCCATCTCGGTCCTTGAAATTACAGTAGCCCTTCGAGTCGATCGTCTGCATTTGACGGTCGGTGAAGCGAATATTGGTGCATCGTCCAGCCGTGAGATTGAGAAGGCCCTTATTGGCTTCATTGATCGTCGTGACCAAGTACCGATTGACCGTCAGGTCTTTTCCGCCACCAACGTCGATCGGAGATGCGGGCGTCGAGGTCGTGAACGTGTACGTCAGAGCAAATTTTGCGCTGGTCGCAAAAGGTTCTTCCCCGCGTGCGGTGCTCATGGTCGCAAGAGCCACGACGACAGTGATGCCGGCAATCGCGGCGTGTTTTGCTTGCGAGACGTTACTCGAGGCCATTGAACGCGTCCGTACACAGATCGCAGGCTCAAAGCACTTTTTGGGCCGCGTCTAGTTGGACGTCAGCGCCCGTTCTTCGACAGGCGGCGTGCCAGGCGACAGCGCGCGGCAGGCCGCGATGAAGTCCTTCTTCTTTTCCTTGGCGTCTTTCAGAGCGCCCTTGTTCGCCTTGTATTCGTCGGTGAAGGTGCCGACGGTCTTGAGGCCAGCGACGGTCGAGGTGCGAGCCTGCGAGAGCGACGGGAGAGCCAGCAGCAGGAAGGCTGCTTTGATCAGCATGCTGACGCGCTTGGACATGAGAGCCACTCTTGAAAGCGTGGGACGCTACTCAGGTTCGATCGATGGCTCAAGACGTCCTTGCGGCCACGGGTCGGCGTCGCCTGCCCTGCGGTGCCGTCCGCCGTGGCCGGACGATGCGGCGGCGAGAGTGCCTGTCATCGCTCTAGCTAGCCCGTCTTATTCACGGATCGGTGCATGAGCGGCTGGCGGGCGTAGCCTAAGTCTTTGGTGTTGCGTAGGGTTTGGGTGTCG
>CAZZWW010000431.1:0-2051 GCA_964657815.1 Vulcanimicrobiota bacterium
GATGCGGTTGGCGAGCGAGTCCGGCGAGAAGCCGCCGAACACGATCGAATGCACCGCGCCGATGCGCGCGCAGGCGAGCATGGCGTAAGCCGCCTCGGGGATCATCGGCATGTAGATCGTGACCGTGTCGCCCTTCTCGACGCCCTTCGCCTTGAGGACGTTGGCGAGCTTGCAGACGTGCTCGTGCAGTTCCTTGTAGGTGATCGACTTCGTTTCGTTGGGATCGTCGCCTTCCCAGATGATCGCGACCTGATCGCCGCGCTTGGCGAGGTGCCGGTCGATGCAGTTCGCCGCGACGTTGGTGGTGCCGTCCTCGTACCATTTGATGGAGACGTTGTCGGGCGCGTAGGAGCAGTTCATCACCTTGGTGAACGGCTTGATCCAATCGATCCGCTTGCCCTGCTCGCCCCAGAACCCGTCGGGATCGTCGATCGAGCGCTTGTACATCTCGTCGTACTTGGCCCTGTCGATCAGGGCATGGGCGGCGACGTCCTTGGGCACCTGATAGGTCTCGGTCACGATTGTCTCCCAGGCTGTTCTGTTGTTCTCGGTCGCGCGATCGTCGCGGCTCGGCTTCCCACTTAAACGCGCCGCCCGGCGCCGCACATCCCGCTTTTGTCGGTTTGTGGCGAAAGATTGAGCCCGACGACAGGCGGCAGGCTTGCCGGGAAGCGTCCGGCTTGGCTGTGCGGAACGGCAGGTCACACCCTCGTCCGGCACGTCGCGTGCCTGCCCGGACTGCATGCCGATCCCGATCATCCAGGGCTTCCATGATGCCCGCACCTCCAGCATCCAATATGTCGTGGCCTGCCCCGCGACCTGCCGCTGCGCGATCGTCGACCCGGTGCTCGACTACGACGAGAGATCCGGCTCGCTTGCGACGACATCGGCCGACGCGCTGCTCGCGCATGTCGGCGCCCACGGGCTGACCGTGGAGTGGATCCTCGACACCCATCCCCATGCCGACCATCTCTCGGCCGCCGCTTATTTGAAACAGCGCTCCGGAGCCCCGACGGCGATCGGCGCCAAGATCCGCGACGTTCAAGTGCTCTGGGCCGGCCTGTACGGCTGGACCGACTTCCGCTGCGACGGCTCGCAATGGGACCGCCTGTTTGCGGACGAGGACATGTTCGCCATCGGCGACATGCCGGTTCGCGTGATGCACTCGCCGGGGCACACGCTGGCCTCGGTCGGCTTCGTCGTGGGCGACGCGGCCTTCGTCCACGATACGCTGCTCATGCCGGACACCGGCACCGCGCGGACCGATTTTCCCGGTGGTAGCGCCGCTGAACTCTACGCCTCGATCGCGCGGATCCTCGCGCTTCCGGAGGCGACGCGGCTGTTCGTCGGCCACGACTATGGGCAGGGCGGCCGAGCGCCGGCCTGGGAAAGCACCGTGAGCGAGCAGAAGGCCGACAACATCCACGTGGGTGGCGGGATCGGCCTTCGGGACTTCGTCGCTCTTCGCCAGGGGCGGGACCGAACGCTGCCGATGCCGCGGCTGATCCTCCACGCCTTGCAAGTGAACATCAACGCGGGCCGGCTGCCGGACAGGGACGCCGCGGGGCGCCGTTTCCTCATGCTTCCGCTCGATGCTTTGCCCGGCGCGGCCTGGGGCTAGGGGGTGGCATCGGAAGTCGCCCGCTCCAGCAGTTCGGCCAGCGCATGCGGATCCTGCGGGAAGCCGGCGCGGATCCAGGCGGCCTGGAGGCGCTTGAGCGCCGCGCCGAGCGGCCGTCCCGCTGGGACGCCGCGGGCGATGAGGTCCGAGCCGGAGAACGGCAGGCGCGGCTCCGGCGTGTCGGCGAGGAAGCGCCGCGCCGCCTCCCAGCCCTGGTCATCGGCCGCCGCACCGCTCTCCGCCCAAGCCAGAAGCAGCCCCTCGTCCGCGCCGGTGCGGCCGTGGTCGAAGAGCACTTCACGCAGGAGGCGCGGCTGCGGACGCTCGGACGCGCCGTGGAGCCGCGCCAGCGCCTCGGCCGCCGTGGCGAGCCGCGCGGCCTCGGCGTTCGAGAGCTTCAGCCTCTCCCGCAGCCGCTCGGCGTCCTCGC
>CAZZWW010000432.1:0-2043 GCA_964657815.1 Vulcanimicrobiota bacterium
GTGGTGCTCGCGGAACGCCGCCTGCATCGGGTGCAGCATCTCACCCTTGGCGATACCCTCAATCGTTGTCACGTTCGCGCCATCGCAGGCGGCAGCGAAAGTCGTGCAGGACTTCACGGCTTGGCCGTCTACATGGACGATACAGCAGCCGCACTGGCTGGTGTCGCAGCCAACATGGGTGCCGGTCAGGTGCAGCTGATCGCGCAGGAGATTGACGAGAAGCGTTCGCCCCTCGACTTCCTTGCGCACCTTCTTCCCGTTCACTGTCATCGAGACGGTGGGCATGGCTTCCTCCGATGCGGCTCTTCGGCCTGTGGTCGGCTGTCGTACTGTTACATGACATGCTTCGAATGCAATAGCAGCCAGAAGTAAGAAATGCAGCGAAATAGCCCGGTTATGCCGCTATATTCAAAAGGATACAGCGGCCCAATTATGAAGCCTGGATGGGCGACCGGGGATTGCGCCGAGCCCAATTCGAGCACGTGCCGCCTATTCCTCGACGGCAACGGGCGCCGGTGTCGTACCGGTCACGACTGCGTTGAGCCGCGTGAAGAATTCGGCGGCAAGCTTTTTCGCCGTGCCGTCGATCAGGCGCGACCCTAGCTGGGCGATCTTGCCGCCGATATCGGCGGTGACCGTGTAGTTGACGTCGGTTGCCTCGCCATCGGCTACGAGCTTGACGGCGGCAGATCCCTTGGCGTGGCCCGCCACCCCGCCTGAGCCCTCACCAGCAATCGTGTAGCCTTGTGGGGGATCAAGATCCGAGAGCTTGACCTTCCCGTTGAAGGTTACCTTCATTGGACCGATCTTGAGGCGCACAGTCGCCTTCAACTCGTCGCTAGAAACCTTCTCGATCGTTTGGCATCCGGGGATGCACTGACGGAGCACCTCGGCATCGTTGAGCGCGGTGTAGACGGTTTCACGAGAGGCCTCAATCTTCTGCGTTCCCGACATATCCATGGCCAGCTCCCCCAATTTTGCGCCCGCCGCGGCCGCATGTCGCACTTGTCTCGCGCCAAGAGCCAAGGCGTCAAGTCGGCAGATTTACGCCTGAGGTGTCTATAGTTATAGAACGATAGCAGAGCGGCCTCGCCGAGTGCTTGCATGTCTCGATTAACCTGCCGACCCAAGTTTTGGACGGCGCGGTTCGGTTGCCCCTCGCCCTTGATAACAGCCAGTCAGTAAACCGATCGAGGCAGTCGTTCTCTAGGGTCTGTCGGGATTTGTTGCGAGTGGGGATTCTCGCCGGCGGCTTGTTGTGATTCAAGCTGTGAATGGCGAGATTCGTTTTGACCGACGCCCAATGGGCGAAGATGGAGCCGCACTGCCTGGGCAAGCCCGGCGATCCCGGGCGCAGCGGCGACGACAATCGTCGCTTCCTCGAGGCGGTCTTGTGGATCAGCCGCACCGGCGCGCCGTGGCGCGACCTGCCGCCCGAACTGGGCAAGTGGAGCTCGGTCGCCTCCCGCTTCGACGATTGGTCGACGAAAGGCGTCTTCGAGCGGATGTTTGCGTGCGTCGCCGACGACCCCGACATGGAATACGCCATGGTCGATGCCACCATCGTCAAGGTCCACCGCCATGGACAGGGCGCAAAAGGGGGACCTCGAGCCAGGCCATCGGCCGCTCCAAGGGCGGCCTGACCACCAAGATCGCGGCGCTCGTCGATGCGCTCGGCAATCTCGTGCGTTTCGTCCTGCTGCCGGGCCAGCGCCACGACACGATCGCCGTCGCGCCGCTCCTCGACGGGCTCTGCTTCGGGGCCCTGCTCGGCGACAGCGCGTTCGATTCGAACGCCATCCTCGCCGATCTCGACGAGCGCGGCGCCAAGGCCGTCATCGCCCAGCATTCGCGCCGCTCGACACCGCGGACGATCGACGCCGACATGTACCAGTGGCGCCACCTCGTCGAGAACTTCTTCTGCAAGCTCAAGGAGTTCAAACGCATCGCGATGCGCGCGGAAAAGACCGACAGAAACTTTTCCGCGATGATCTACCTCACCGCCGCCGTGATCGGATCTCGATGAATCCCGACAGGCCCTAG
>CAZZWW010000433.1:0-2009 GCA_964657815.1 Vulcanimicrobiota bacterium
TTTGCGCAAATTAGGGTATTGAGGTATGTTAGGCGCAATGTGGGTCATGGTGGATGATTCGGATCCCTCGGTTGGCGAAATGGTCAAATTCGGTCCCGCGGCTCGCGACATGTGCTGTTGACGCATGCAGGCCGGCGACGTCGGGGACATGATGTCCAGGCGTAACCCGATATTCACTGCTCGTAGGCGACTATCTCCTCCAAATCTTCGAGGCTCCGCCCGCTCATGGTGCCCACACTCACCGGGCTGATCGTCATCCTCGTCGGCCTGTGGTGCCAGTTCGGGGACTATCGGCGCACGCTCGTCGTCATCATGCTGATGACCCTGTTCGAGGCGGCCGACGCAGCCGACCTGCCGGCGCTCGGCGGCGCCTCGATCACGCCGGCCAAGCTCTTCCTCGTGTTCTTCGTCATCCGCATCCTCTCGATGCGCTCCGGCGCGTCGGCGATGCTCGCCGAGATCGCGCCGCGCCGCGTGCTGTTCATTTATCTCGTCTTGATGCTCTGGGTGATCTGCTCGTCGCTGCTGCTGCCGCGCCTGTTCGAGGGGATGACGGAGGTGTTCTCGCTGTCACGCTCGGATACCGACGACGGCGCAGCCGGCATGGCGGTCCCGCTAGGGCCGTCGAGCGGCAACATCACCCAGACGGTCTACGCGCTCGGCAGCTTCGTGATCGCGATTGGGGTCAGCGTGCTCGCCAAGAAGCCCGGCGGCTACGCGACGGTGCTGAAGGGCATGCTGCTCGTCACCGGCCTCGACATCTTCTTCGCCTTCTTCGACCTCTTCACCGCGGCCACCCACACCGAGTTCCTGCTCGATTCGATCCACACCGGCGCCTACGCCTTCCTCACCAGCGACGAATCGGGCGGGTTGAAGCGCATCTCCGGCTCGTTCTCCGAGGCCTCGGCCTTCGCCGCCTTCTCGCTGCTGCTGCTCGCGGTCAACGTCTCGCTCTACCTGTCGCGCGTGCGCCCGCGCCTCACGGGGTCCTATTGCGTGGTGCTGGCCGTGCTCCTGTTCCTGTCGACCTCGTCGACCGCCTACGTCAGCCTGGCGATTCTCACCGCCGCCTTCGGCGTCGCCGCGGTCTGGGTCGCGCTGCGCTGGGGCGACATCCGCCTCCTGAAGACGCTGGGGGCGGCCTGCTGCATCGGCATCTTCATCACCGGGCTCGCCTTCCTGTTCGCGCCGTCCGTCACGCTCGCGGTGTGGGATCTGCTGGATGTTAGCATCTTCCAGAAATCGCAGTCGGATTCGGCGATCGAGCGCGGCGCGCTCAACACGCAGGCGATCAAGATCTTCTTCGACACCTACGGGCTCGGCGCCGGCGTCGGCTCGACGCGCACCTCAAACTACGTTCTGCTGCTGGCGTCGAACCTCGGCATCATCGGCATCGTGCTGTTCGTGACCCTGATCCTGGCGCTGGCCTTCCTGCGCCCGCGCGGCGATCTCGACGACGAGGCACGCGCGGTGGTGCGGGCGGCGCGCGTCGGCATGCTCGCCTCGCTGGTGCCGGCCACCCTCATCGGCACGATCTTCGACCTCGGCCCGCTGTTCTACCTATTCGCCGGCATCGTCGCCTCGAGCGCTTTGCCGTCGATTTGCCTTGACCGTGTTAACCGTTGCGAAAGCTTTTCGTATGGTTGAGCCGCGCAAGTGAATAATACAATTCTCTCTTGTAGGGGTTTACAATGCTTGCTGATTGTCACGCCCAAGCCAACGTGCCTTCAATCTGGCGCCTCACTGCGCAGGGCGCCAAACCAATTGTCTTGATGAACGACGGGCCCGTTGAAAGACACGTCTACTGCGTGCATTCCGTAACGGGCGACGTTGGCGGCCTAGATTTGTTCGCGCGTGAATTTGGCGACATTCGCTTATGGGGGATTCAGGTCCCGAAACGCGAGATGACGCAGTATTATGCCGCAACAATCCAGGCGATTGCGACACGCCACGTGGCGTTGATCGAGGGATTCCAACCGGAAGGCCCGATCCATCTTATCGGATGGTCG
>CAZZWW010000434.1:0-2007 GCA_964657815.1 Vulcanimicrobiota bacterium
AAGGCGGTCTCCATCGGGCGCGGCGGCCTGATGCCCAAGAAGGTCGTCGTTTCCACCCCTGTCCCCACCCCCTCTCGCGAAGACATCCTCGCCTTCGTCGCGCGCGAGCGCGAGGCGGCGGGCGAGCGGGCGCCGACCAAGATCGGCAAGCGCGAGATCGCCCGCGCCTTCGGCCTCAAGGGCGCCGACAAGATCGGCTTGAAGCAGGTGCTGAAGGAGATGGAGGCGGACGGCGCCATCGAGCGGCGCCGCAAGACGCTGACGCGGCCGGGCGTGCTGCCGCCGACGCTCGTCGCCGAAGTGTTCTCCCGCGACCGCGACGGCGACCTGCTGGCCAAGCCGGTGGAGTGGGACGAGGCCGGGGGCAGGGCTCCAACCATCGTGCTCCACGTTCCCCGCCGGCAGAGGCCCGGCACGCCGACGCCCGGGCTCGGCGATCGCGCGCTGGTGCGCACCGAGATCGTGCATGGCGCCCGCGGCGACGAGCCGGCCTACGCCGGCCGCGTCGTCAAGGTTCTCGCCAAGGCGCGCACGCAGGTGCTCGGCATCTATCGCTCCGGCCCGGGCACGGGCGGTCAGGTGTTCCCCGTCGACAAGAAGACCGCCAACCGCGGCGGCGCCTTCGTCGTGCGCGCGGGCGACGAGGGCGAGGCGCGCGACGGCGACCTCGTGGCGGTCGACGTGCTGCGCGGCGACCGGCTCGGCCTGCCGGCCTGCAAGGTGACCGAGCGGATCGGCTCCTTGGCGAGCGAGAAGGCGGTCAGCCTGATCGCGATCTGCACGCACAAGATCCCCAACGTCTTCAAGCCCGAGACCCTCGCCGAGGCGGAAGCAGCGCGGCCGTTCGGCCTCGACGGCCGCGAAGATTGGCGCGATCTGCCGCTGGTCACCATCGACCCGCCCGACGCCAAGGACCACGACGACGCGGTCTTCGCCGCGCCCGACGACGATCCCGAGAACGCCGGCGGCTTCGTGCTCACCGTCGCCATCGCCGACGTCGCCGCCTATGTCCGACCGAACTCGGCGCTCGACCGCGAGGCGCTGGAGCGCGGCAACTCGGTCTATTTCCCCGACCGCGTCGTGCCGATGCTGCCCGAGCGCATCTCCAACGACCTCTGCTCGCTGCGCGGCGGCGAGGACCGCCCGGCCCTGGCCATCCGCATGTGGATCGGCGCCGACGGCCGCAAGCACCGCCATTCCATGCACCGCATCATGATGCGCTCGCACGGCAAGCTGGCCTACGGCCAGGCGCAGGCGGCGATCGACGGCGCCCCTGACGACACGACGCGCCCGCTGCTTGACGGCGTGCTGCGGCCGCTGTGGGAGGCCTACGCCGCCCTGAAGATCGCGCGCGAACGCCGCCAGCCGCTCGATCTCGACCTTCCCGAGCGCAAGATCCTGCTCGACGCCGAGGGGCGGGTGGATCGCGTGCTGACGCCGGAGCGGCTCGACGCGCACAAGCTCATCGAGGAGTTCATGATCCTCGCCAACGTGGCGGCGGCGGAGATCCTGGAGGAGCACCGGCAGCTGCTGATCTACCGCGCCCACGGCGAGCCCTCGGCCGAGAAGCTGCACAACCTCGGCGAATTCTTGGCAACCGTCGGCATCAAGCTCGCCAAGGGCCAGGTGATGACGCCCGGCCAGTTCAACGGCATCCTCGCCAAGGTGCGCGGCACCGAGCACGAGCAGATCGTCAACGACGTGGTCCTGCGCAGCCAGGCCCAGGCCGAGTACACCGCCGACAATTACGGGCATTTCGGCCTGCACCTGCGCCGTTACGCCCACTTCACCTCGCCGATCCGGCGCTACGCCGACTTGATCGTGCACCGTGCGTTGATCCGCGCCTGCCGGCTCGGCGCGGGCGCGCTTCCCGACGTCGCCAAGGACGAGCTCGCCGACATCGCCGAGCGCATCTCGGCCGCCGAGCGCCGCGCCATGTCCGCCGAGCGCGAGACCATCGACCGGCTCATCGCCACGCACCTCGCCGACAAGGTCGGCGCGACCTTC
>CAZZWW010000435.1:0-2001 GCA_964657815.1 Vulcanimicrobiota bacterium
AGCCGCACGCCGTCGATGGCGGCGACCACGCTCTCGACGCTCTCGCCGTAGCGCGGGTAGGGCACGCACTCCCCCCGCCCTGTCGCGACCCCATCGGCAATCGTGGCGACCACCACCCGCGCCTCGGTCTTCGCACCGCGCGCGATGACGAAGCTGCCGGCGATCGGGAAGGTCTCGACGGCGCAGGAGACGCGCAGGGGAAAGGGCGACTCGCGGGTCATGCCGCAACATAGCTGAATCGTCGGGCAGGCGAAGCTCGTCGGCCGCGGGTGCTACGTCGCCTCGTATTCGTCGGGCCGAAGGTCGACCACGTCGTCGCCCGGCTCCTCGCCCCCCTTCGCCTCGGCCAGCGCGGCGCGCGCCATGCGCAGCATGTTCGACGCATACTGCCGCTGCGTCGGGTTCGCCGCCTTGGCGAGCTTGCTCTCGTATTTGGCCACGGCGCGCTCCAGGCCGTGCGTGGGCTTCGGTCGGGCTGCCATCACGTCGCCTGCAGAAAGCTTTCGAGCACCATCTTGCGCCCGGCCTTGTCGAAGTCGACGGTGAGCTTGTTGCCGTCGACTTGCGCCACCGAGCCCGGACCGAACTTCTGGTGGAACACGCGCTGCCCCTTGCTCATGCCGGAGGCGACCGAGGACTTCGCCACCAGCTCGCCCTCGATCTGCATCGGGCCGCGACGCGACGACGCCTCGGCGAAGCGCCCGGCGCCTCCGCTCCGCGCCGGCTCGGCTCGCTTCTGCGCGCGCTGCCAGCCGGGCGTCGCGTAGGGCGAGACGAACTGGTCCATGTTGGAGAAGCGGCTCTGCGCATAGCCGCCGTAGGCGTTGCCGTTGGCCGCCTCGATCACCTCGACGTGCGCCTCCGGCAGCTCGTCGAGGAAGCGCGAGGGGATCGTCGTCTGCCACAGGCCGTGGATGCGGCGGTTGGTGGCGAAGTAGATCTTGGCCCGCCGCTTGGCGCGGGTCACGCCGACGTAGGCGAGGCGGCGCTCCTCCTCCAGCCCGGCGCGGCCGGACTCGTCGAGCGAGCGCTGGTGCGGGAACAACCCTTCCTCCCAGCCAGGCAGGAACACGGTCTCGAACTCGAGGCCCTTGGCGGCGTGCAGCGTCATCACGCTGACCTTCTCGCCGCCGCCGGCCTCCGAAGCCTCCATCACGAGGCTGATGTGTTCGAGGAAGGCGCCGAGGTCGGGAAACTCCTCCATGGAGCGTACCAGCTCCTTGAGGTTCTCGAGCCGCCCGGCCGCCTCCGCCGTGCGATCCTTCTGCCACATCTCGGTGTAGCCGCTTTCCTCCAGGACCTGCTCGGCCAGCTCCGAGTGAGGCTTCGAATCGATAAGCGACGCCCAACGCGAGAAATCCTCGGTCAGGGCGCGCAGGACCTGCCGTTGCTTGGGCTTCAGCTCCTCGGTCTCCGTCAGCATCCGCGCCGAGGCCATCAGCGGGATGCGCTGGCTGCGGGCATGGTCGTGCAGCAGCTGGATGGTGGCGTCGCCGAGCCCGCGCTTGGGCGTGTTGACGATGCGCTCGAAGGCGAGGTCGTCGGCCGGTTGCGCTACGCAGCGCAGATAGGCCAGTGCGTCGCGGATCTCCATGCGCTCGTAGAAGCGCGGGCCGCCGATGACGCGGTAAGGCAGGCCGAGCGTGATGAAGCGCTCCTCGAACTCGCGCATCTGGAACGAGGCGCGGCAGAGGATGGCGATCTCCTCCAGCGAGTGCCCCTTGTGCTGGAGCTGCTCGATCTCCTCGCCGACCTGGCGCGCCTCTTCCTCGGAGTCCCAGATGCCGGTGACGGTCGGCTTGGTACCGTCCTCGCCGTCGGTGAACAGCGTCTTGCCGAGCCGTCCTTCGTTCTTTGCGATGAGCCCGGCGGCGGTGGCGAGGATGTGCCCGGTGGAGCGGTAGTTTCGCTCGAGGCGGATCACGGTGGCGCCCGGGAAATCCTTCTCGAAGCGCAGGATGTTGTCGACCTCGGCGCCGCGCCAGCCGTAGATCGACTGGT
>CAZZWW010000436.1:0-1988 GCA_964657815.1 Vulcanimicrobiota bacterium
ACTCGCGCTGCGTCTTCTCCATCTGGCGCTTGACGCGCGTGCGGATGCGCTTCTCCACCTGGAGGACGCTGATCTCGCTCTCCATGAGCGACAGGCACTTCTCCAGACGCTTGGCGATGGAGGTCATCTCCAGCACGGCCTGCTTGTCGGCGATCTTCACCGCGAGGTGGGACGCGACCGTATCGGCGAGCTTGGAATAATCCTCGATCTGGGTGACGGCCGAGACGACCTCGGGCGAGATCTTCTTGTTGAGCTTGACGTAGCCCTCGAACTCGCTCGTCACCGAGCGCGCCAGGGCCTCGACCTCGACCTCGTCGATGTCGGCATCCGCCACCGTCTCGGCGTCGGCCTCGTAGAAGTCGTCGGTGTTGGTGTAGCCGTGGACCTTGGCGCGGGCCTGGCCCTCGACCAGCACCTTCACGGTGCCGTCGGGCAGCTTCAGCAGCTGCAGCACGCTGGCAAGCGTGCCGGTCTTGTAGATGTCCTCGACCTTGGGATCGTCGTCGGTGGCGTTCACCTGCGTGGCGAGCAGGATGAGCTTGTCGGCCTTCATCACCTCCTCGAGCGCGCGGATCGACTTCTCGCGGCCAACGAAGAGCGGCACGATCATGTGCGGGAAGACGACGATGTCGCGCAGCGGCAGGACGGGAAAGTTCTCGACCGTGCCGGGAGGTGAGGGTTCGCGCTTGGGGTTGGCCATTCTCGTTTTCCTTCTCCGGCGCGGCCCTTCAAAAGAAGCGGCGGTGGCCGGGAACTGGGTCAGCTTCAAACAGTGACATGGCGACGGTCGGGCAGGCGTACAAGCTTCGTCTAACTCTCACATCTACGTCATTGCGGGGGCGCCGAAGGCGAGCCGGGAACCGGTGCTTCACGATCGACAGCGACGCTCACCGGTTCCGGATCTCGGCTCGCTGCGTCCGGAACGACGCGCGCGCGGCAAGGTCAGGTTCCCGTGTTGGACTTCTCGCGCTCCGAGTAGATGTAGAGCGGGCGCGACTTGCCCTCGATCACCTCGGGGCCGATCACCACCTGCTCGACGCTGTCGAGGCCGGGCAGGTCGAACATCGTGTCGAGCAGCACGCTCTCCAGGATGGAGCGCAGGCCGCGGGCGCCGGTGCGCCGCTCGATGGCGCGCTTGGCGACGACGTTCAGCGCCTCGTCCTGGAAGGTCAGCGCCGTGTTCTCCATCTCGAACAGCCGCTGGTACTGCTTGACCAGCGCGTTCTTGGGCTCGGTCAGGATCTTCTTCAGCGCCGGCTCGTCGAGGTCCTCGAGCGTCGCCAGCACGGGAAGGCGGCCGACGAACTCGGGGATAAGGCCGAACTTCAGCAGATCGTCGGGCTCGACCTTGCGCAGCATCTCGCCCATCCGGCGGTCGTCGGGCGACGACACGGTGGCGGAGAAGCCGATCGAGGTCGACTTGCCGCGGTTCGAGATGATCTTCTCGAGGCCGGCGAAGGCGCCGCCGCAGATGAACAGGATGTTCGTCGTGTCGACCTGCAGGAATTCCTGCTGCGGGTGCTTTCGGCCGCCCTGCGGAGGCACGGAGGCCACCGTGCCCTCCATGATCTTCAGGAGCGCCTGCTGCACGCCCTCGCCCGAGACGTCGCGGGTGATCGACGGGTTGTCGGACTTGCGCGAGATCTTGTCGATCTCGTCGATGTAGACGATGCCGCGCTGGGCCCGCTCGACGTTGTAGTCGGAGGCTTGCAGCAGCTTCAGGATGATGTTCTCGACGTCCTCGCCGACGTAGCCGGCCTCGGTCAGCGTCGTCGCGTCGGCCATGGTGAAGGGCACGTCGAGGATGCGCGCCAGCGTCTGCGCCAGCAGCGTCTTGCCCGAGCCGGTCGGTCCGATCAGCAGGATGTTCGACTTCGCCAGCTCGACGTCGCTGTGCTTGGTCGCGTGGTTGAGGCGCTTGTAATGGTTGTGCACGGCGACCGAGAGCACGCGCTTGGCCTGGAACTGGCCGATCACGTAGTCGTCGA
>CAZZWW010000437.1:0-1987 GCA_964657815.1 Vulcanimicrobiota bacterium
GGGACGTGACCTTGTCCACCGTGGCGTAGTAGGTGACCGAGTGCTGGGCGTCGTCGTCGCCGTGCTTGGCCACCCGCATCTTTTCGCGAACGGCGTGGTCGCCGGCCGGGCGCGAGCCACGGGCATCGCCCATGCCCTCGCCCTTGGCGAGGTAGAGCGAGATCCGACCCTGCGCCGGCTTGGGCACGCCCTCGACCAGTGCCCAGTACGTCTTGCGCGCCAGCCGTGAGCGGAACACCTCGCCGAGGTCAGCCGCCATCTTCCGGGTGCGCGCCACCAGCAGCACGCCCGACGTGTCGCGGTCGAGCCGATGCACCAGCACGGGGCGGTCGCCGCGCTCGTTCGGCAGCGAGGCCAGCATGCCGTCGATGTGGTGCTTGGTGCCGGAGCCGCCCTGCACGGCGAGGCCGAACGGCTTGTCCAGCACCATGAGGTCCTTGTCCTCGAACAGGACCATGCGGCGCAGATCGCGCGCGTCCGCCTCGTTGACGTAGGGCGCGCCGGGGTCGCGCGGCGCCGCCTCGACGTTCAGCGGCGGCACCCGCACGCTCTGCCCGGTGACGAGCCTGTGGGCGGTCTTCACACGGGCACCGTCGACGCGAACCTGGCCGGTGCGCACGATCTTGTTGAGGTGGGACAGCGACAGCGACGGAACGCGCCGTTTGAACCAGCGGTCGAGGCGCATGCCCTCCTCGTCCTCGGTGACCTGCAGGGTCTCGACGCTCATGACGTTTCTCTCGGCGACCGGCGCACCGCGCCACATAGGTCGGCATGTTATCGCGTTTTCAACACCGCGTTGGCATTCCGGGGCTCCGGAGGCGAACCCGGAACCGGACAGTTTCGATGAGGCCGGGCGAGCGAGAAGCCGCGTCCGGGCTCTTGCGTCGCGAGCCCCGGAAAGACGAGCGCCGCAAGCGATCGCCTCAACTGTTGCCGATGTAGTGCTGCACGGCGCGGTCGACAGCGTCGCGCTGCTCCCGCGTCAGCTTGTGCATCTCGCTCTCGAGCCAATCGTCCTTGAGGCCGGTGGAGGCGGAGAGCACGTGCCACTTCATGCCCTCGACGACGTCCTGCTTGACGCCGCGGCCGGCCACGTAGAGGCGGGCGGCGCGATCCTGCGCCACGGGGTTGTTGCGCCCCGCCGCCTTGATGAAGTAGCGCGCCGCGAGGCTCTCGTTCTTCGGCACGCCGACGCCGTTGAACTGCATGATGCCGTACTCGACCATCGCCGCGATGTTGTCGTTGTCCGCCGCCTGCTTGATCAGATCGGCAGCCTTGGCGTCGTCCACGGCGACGCCGTTGCCCTGCCGGTACATCAGGCCGAGCGCGTATTGCGCCTCCGAGTAACCGAGCGCGGCGGAGCGGCGGAAGTAGGACGCGGCACCCTTCGCGTCGGTGACGATGCCGTTGCCCTGCAGCGCCAGCACGCCGAGGTAGAAGAGCGCCCCGGCATTGTCTTGTGCGGCGGCCTTCTCGAACATGGTCTTGGCGCCGTCGTGGTCCTCGGCGACGCCCTCACCCTTGAGTCGGGCCAGCGCCAGCGCGAACATGGCCTGAGGGTCGCCGTTGTCGGCGCCGAGCGCGTACCAGCGCGCCGCCTCGGTCTTGTCCAGCGGGACGCCGAGGCCCTGCGCGTAGAGTTCGCCGGCCAGCGTCATCGCGGCGCCGTCGTGGGCGTTCTGCCCGAGACGCTTCATCGCCTCCTTCATCGCGGTGGCGTAGAAGCCGCGCTGGTAGGCGCCGAAGGCGAGGTCGGCATCCTTCGCGGCGGGGTCGCGCTTGGCGTCGGGCACGTCGGCCGGCGACTTCAGGTTGGGCTGCGCCGAAAGGTCCGGCGCGCCCTGGGGCGGCTGCAGGCTCGGCGCACCGAACGGCGTCTGCGAGGGCAGCCTCAGCATCTGTGCGTCGGCCGGCGCGAGGGCCGTGGCCAGCATCGCGGCGGCCAGGGTGGCGGTGCGCACGGTCACCGGACCGGCTCCTCGACACG
>CAZZWW010000438.1:0-1983 GCA_964657815.1 Vulcanimicrobiota bacterium
CCGACCCGCTTGGGCGTGTCGGCCTCGGGCGTGCGGAGCAGGGCGGCGATCTCGCCGAGCGTGTCGGCCTTGGCGTTGAGATGGTGGCGCGCGGCAGCCCCGGTCTTGGCCTCGACGCGGCGCACGCCCGCCGCCACGGCGCTGTCCGACACGATCGTCAGCAGGCCGATGTCGCCGGTGCGGGCGACGTGCGTTCCGCCGCAGAGCTCGACCGAGAAGGCCGGCCCGTGCGGGTCGGGTTCGCCGCCGTCCTCGGTCTGGCGGAGACCCATCGAGACGACGCGGACCTCGTCGCCGTACTTCTCGCCGAAGAGCGCGCGGGCGCCCGACTTCATCGCCTCGTCCGAGGCCATCAGCCGCGTCGTGACCTGCGTGTTGTCGAGCACCGCGCGGTTGGCGATGTCCTCGATCCGCGCCAACTCCTCGGCCGAGATCGGCTTCTGATGGGCGAAGTCGAAGCGCAGCCGGTCGGGCGCGACCAGCGAGCCCTTCTGGGCGACGTGGTCGCCGAGCGTCAGGCGCAGCGCCTCGTGGAGCAGGTGCGTCGCGGAATGGTTGGCGCGGATCGCGGCACGCCGGGCGTGATCGACGATGCAGTCGACGACGTCGCCGACCGCGATCGTGCCGTCCTCCACCACGCCGTCGTGCACGAAGAGATCGCCGAGCTTCTTGCCCGTGGCGCCGACCGCGACCGTTCCGGTCTTGCCGCGCATGGTTCCGGTGTCGCCGACCTGGCCGCCGGACTCGCCGTAGAACGGCGTCTGGTTGAGGATCACCTGGACGCGCGCGCCGGTCTCGGCACGCGCGACCTCGGCGCCGTCCTGGATCAAGGCCGCGACCTCGGCCTCGACGCGCTCGGTAGCGTAGCCGAGGAACTCGGTGGCGCCGACGCGCTCCTTGAGGCCGAACCAGTGCGTCTCCGTGCCCGTGTCGCCCGAGCCGGACCAGGCGGCGCGCGCGTCGCTCTTCTGCTTGGCCATGGCGGCGTCGAAGCCGGGCAGGTCGACGCCGATCTTGCGGACGCGCAACGCATCCTGCGTGAGGTCGAGCGGGAAGCCGTAGGTGTCGTAGAGCTTGAAGGCGACGGGGCCGGGCAGGGTGCCGCCGGCGCCCATCTCGCGCGTCTCGTCCTCGAGGATGGCGAGGCCGCGAGCGAGCGTGACGCGAAAGCGGCCTTCCTCGAGCCGCAGCGTTTCCGTGATCAGGGCTTCGGCGCGCAGCAGCTCGGGAAAGGCCTGCCCCATCTCGCGGGTCAGGGTCGGAACCAGCCGCCACATCAGCGGCTCGGCGGCGCCGAGGATCTGGGCGTGGCGCATGGCGCGGCGCATGATGCGGCGCAGCACGTAGCCGCGGCCCTCGTTGCCGGGCAGCACCCCGTCGGCGACGAGGAAGGCGCAGGCGCGCAGGTGGTCGGCGATGACGCGGTGGCTCGCCGCCAGCGGCCCGCGCGGGTCGCTCGAGGTGAGATCGGCGATGGCGCCGGTCAGCGTGCGGAAGAGGTCGATGTCGTAGTTCGAGGTCACGCCCTGGAGCAGCGCGGCGATGCGCTCGAGCCCCATGCCGGTGTCGATCGAGGGCCGCGGCAGCGCGCGGCGCTCCTCCTTCGTCACCTGCTCGTATTGCATGAACACGAGGTTCCAGAACTCGAGGAAACGGTCGCCGTCCTCGCCCGGGCTGCCCGGCGGCCCGCCGGCGAGCTTGTCGCCCTGGTCGTAGAAGATCTCGGAGCAGGGTCCGCATGGGCCGGTCTCGCCCATCGACCAGAAGTTGTCCGACGAGGCGATGCGGATGATCTTGGACTCGGGCAACCCGGCGATCTTGCGCCACAGCGCGTGGGCCTCGTCGTCGTCGTGGTAGACGGTGACGAGCAGCTTCTCGGTGGGTAGCTGGAAGGTCTTGGTGATCAGCGTCCAGGCCAGCTCGATCGCCTCGGCCTTGAAGTAGTCGCCGAAAGAGAAATTGCCGAGCATCTCGAAGAACGAG
>CAZZWW010000439.1:0-1953 GCA_964657815.1 Vulcanimicrobiota bacterium
TGCCCGGCGTGGCAAGCTGCGGGAGCCTGTGCCCGCGCACGCTCGACCGCTCCCTGGCCTGCCGTCGCCATGAGCCCGGCCCGTTGTAGCGCAGCGGCTTCGTCGATCCGGCACGACAGCCATGTCGCACCAATGTCCGCGTTCTGGTCCTCGTACATCCGAGCCTGTAGACCCACCCCGTGCTCAAAGCCTTCCTCGCCTACTATCGCCCGCACCGCCGGCTGTTCCTGCTCGACTTCGGCTGCGCCGTGCTCTCCGGCCTGCTGGAGCTCGGCTTCCCCATGGCGGTGAAGACCTTCGTCGACACGCTGCTGCCGCGCCACGACTGGGGGCTGATCTGGCTCGCCGTGATCGGCCTCGTCGTCATCTATGCCACCGCCGCCGGCTTGAACGTGGTGGTGACCTACTGGGGCCACGTGCTCGGCATCGAGATCGAGACGGAGATGCGGCGGCAGGCCTTCGACCACCTGCAGAAGCTGTCGTTCCGCTTCTTCGACGGGCAGAAGACAGGCCATCTCGTGGCCCGCGTCACCAAGGATCTCGAAGAGATCGGCGAGGTCGCCCACCACGGCCCCGAGGACCTGTTCATCGCGCTGATGACGCTCACCGGGGCCTTCGTCCTCATGCTGTTCGTGCACTGGCCGCTGGCGTTGGTGACGGCCGCCGTTGTGCCGGTCGGCCTCGGCGTCGGCACGCGCTACGGCGCCGCGATGGAGCGCAACTGGCGGGCGCAGTTCGCCCGCGTCGGCGCCTTCAATGCCAGGCTCGAGGAGAACATCGGCGGCATCCGCGCGGTGAAGGCCTTCGCCAACGAGGATCACGAGCGCGCGCTGTTCGCCAGCGACAACCGCCGCTACCGTGATGCCAAGCTCGAAGCCTACAAGATCATGGCCGGCGCGATCACCGTGAACTATCTCGGCATGCGGCTGGTGCAGATCGTGGTGATGCTGGCCGGCACCTTCTTCGTGGTGAGGGGCGGGCTCAGCATCGGCGGCTTCGTCGGCTTCCTGCTGCTGCTCGGCGTGTTCTACCGCCCGCTCGATAAGATCACGGCAGTCATAGAGACCTATCCCAAGGGCGTCGCCGGCTTCCGCCGCTTTCGCGAACTGCTCGCCACCGAGCCGGACGTCGTCGAGGCAGCGGAGGCGGTGGAGGCCAGGCCTTTCGCCGACGCCATCCGCTTCGAACATGTCGGCTTCGGCTATGCCGCGGGTCGCTCGGTCATTCATGATTTCGACCTGTCCATCCGCAAGGGCGAGACGGTGGCGTTCGTCGGCCCCTCGGGCGCGGGCAAGACCACGCTGTGCTCGCTGCTGCCGCGCTTCTACGACGTCGAGGACGGCCGCATCACGATCGACGGGCTCGACGTGCGGGCGATGACGCTGGCCTCGCTGCGCCGCCAGATCGGCATCGTGCAGCAGGATGTCTTCCTGTTCGGCGGCACCATCCGCGAGAACATCGCCTACGGCCGGCTCGACGCTCCCGAGGTCGAGATCGCCGCCGCCGCGCGCCGCGCCCGGCTCGACACGATGATCGCGTCTTTGCCAGACGGCCTCGACACGCTGGTCGGCGAGCGCGGCGTCAAGCTGTCGGGCGGGCAGAAGCAGCGCCTCGCCGTCGCCCGCATCTTCCTCAAGGACCCGCCGATCCTCATCCTCGACGAGGCGACGTCGGCGCTCGACACCGCGACTGAGCGCGAGATCCAGCGCTCCTTCGCCGAGCTGGAGCAGGGCCGCACCACCCTGGTCATCGCCCACCGCCTCGCCACAGTGCGCAACGCCGACCGCATCGTGGTCATGACGGCGGACGGCATCGCCGAGGTCGGCTGTCACGAGGAACTGCTCGAGGCGCGCGGCCTCTACCACGCCCTGCACGAGGCCTGAGCGTGACCGACGTGCTCGGCGGCAGGCAATCGCCGAACGGCAGCTATGCGATCTCCTCGATCAAAAGCTG
>CAZZWW010000440.1:0-1941 GCA_964657815.1 Vulcanimicrobiota bacterium
TGTCGCCCCGCTTCGGCTGGCCGATCTCGAGCAGGCCGAAATAGGCGGTGGGTCCGACCAGGCCGAAGACGCCGTAGGCGACCGAGAGCGCCAGCTTTGGCGGGATCTGCGCCTTCACGTAGCCGTAGCCGTCGGTGACGATGTGGTCGGCCCATTCGCCGAGGCCGAACCAGATCTCGCCCTCGTTCACGCCTCCTTTGCGGCTCCGCACGACACGCCCGGCGACGCCGCCGCGCATCGGCGCGTCGAGCGGCACCGGCGGCATGTACTGGCGCATGTCGCTCATCCAGATCCGGTTGGTCGGATCGAGCGAGAGGTAGAGCACCTCGAGCAGAAACTCGCCGTCCGCCAGCTCGGGCAGGGGCTCGGTCAGGAACTCGAGGTCGCCCTCGCGGATCGATCCCTGCGGGCGGCGGCGAAGGCGCCAAAGCTTGCGTTCGGTGGCCATGGATACCTCTCGTGTCGGGCGACGGCGATGCTCCGCAGCATCGAGTGCCGTGCCGGAACGCAAGCCGAAAGGCGAGGTTCGCTCGATATGACCAAACCACCTGCAACAGCGCTCGAACACGCCGCGATAGGCGATGGCGCGATCGCCGCCGTGCGGGCGCCCGGATCGTGACCGCGTCGCTCGTCGTCGTCGCTCTGATCCTGCTCCTCGCCGCCGGTCTGGTCGGCTTCACCTGGCGCGCGGCGCGCGAGGCCGAAGCCTTGGTGCCGGCCATCGGCCGCTTCGCGAGCGTCGACGGCGTGCGCCTGCACTACCTCGACGAAGGCGCGGGTCCGCCGATCGTGATGCTGCACGGCCTCGGCTCCCAGCTGCAGAGCTTCACCTACGCGCTCGGCGAGCGGCTGCGCGGATCGCACCGTCTCCTCATGCTCGACCGTCCCGGGTGCGGATATTCCCAGACCGCGAACTCGGCCACGCTGAAGGAGCAGGCGCGCCTCGTGGTCGGGTTGATGGCGCAGCTCGGCATCGCGCGTGCGCTGGTCGTCGGGCATAGCCTCGGCGGAGCGTTGGCCCTTGCGCTGGCCGTCGATCATCCCGCGCGCGTCGCCGGCCTCGCGCTGCTCTCTCCGGCGACGCAGCCGCAGAGTGCGCCGCCACCTGCGCTCAAGCCGCTGGCGGTCCGGTCCGACCTCCTCCGCTGGATCATCGGCTGGACCCTGGCGGTTCCGGCGGCGATCCGAAGCCGGGACCACGTGCTGGCCGCCCTCTTCGGGCCGGACCGCGTCGCCGACGACTTCGGGATCCGCGGGGGCGCCCTGCTCACGGCGCGCCCCTGGACCTTCCGCGCCGCGTGCCGCGATCTGGTCGAGGCTGGTGGCGAGTTCGGCGCGTATGCCGTGCGCCACGGCGAGATCCGGGTGCCCGTGGGCGTCCTGTTCGGCGACGGCGACCGCATCCTCGATCATCGCGTCCATGGCGAAGGCTTGCGCCGCAGCCTGCCCGATCTCGACCTCCAGCTGCTCGCCGGCGGCGGCCACATGATCCCGCTGGTGCGCGCCGACGAGACGGCGGTCTTCATCGAGCGGATGGCCGTGAAAGCCGGGCTCGGCGCCGGGACGAAGGAGGAGGTTCCATGAGCGTGCGTCGCGCGCCGGAGGTCGACGGCATCTCCTTGGGACCGACCGGCCGCACTTCGGGTGCTTCGGTTCATCCTCGCGCAAGCATGTTCGGCGAATGTCGGCGCCTCGTTGTCGCGGTTCGAGGATACGAATTCATTGGCGGAAGCCGGCTTCATCCGGGCGGCACGGCGCGAGACGCCGCTGGACCGCGGCCGGATCCTCGTGTCCGCTGCCCTCGCGAGCATCACCGATCTCCTGGCCGCGCTGTCGCAATTCGAGCAGACCGGAGCGCTGGCAGAGGACCGACTGCTCCGCGCGCTCGAGCGAGCGTGCGTCGACGATGTCAATCTTCTCAAGGCGAAGCGGATCGGCGAC
>CAZZWW010000441.1:0-1927 GCA_964657815.1 Vulcanimicrobiota bacterium
GGTCATGCCGTGCGTTTCGCTCTGCCGGTGACGCGATGGGTTCGGGATCTCGCATCCCAGGCAACCGAGACGCACGGAGGGGACCCCCACCCCTAACCCCTCCCCGCAAGGGGGAGGGGAAGCCCCTCCGGGATCTTGCTGCGGCGGCGCTGCTCCGGCGTCTCCTTGGCGCGGTAGGCCGCGGCGATGCGTTCATAGGCCGGCGAGAGCGCGGCGTAGCGCCACCACAGCGCGTCGCGCGGGGTGCGCGGCTCGTGCGGGGCCCAGGGCTTGTTGGCGCCGGCGTAGTGCATGATCCAGGCCTCGCGCCGCCAGATCGCGCGCACCGCCTCCCAGCGCCGCCCGGCCGCCGTCGCGCGCACCAGCATGTTGACGTAGGCCGGGAAGCAGCAGTTGGCGAAGGCGTTCCAGCGCGCGTCGAGCCGCACGTAGCGCCCGCCCATCAGCACGTTCAGCGCGTCCTGGTCCATGTAGTAGACGCCGGGATTCTCGGTGAGGTAGCGGATCGCGCGGCCCGCCACGTCGTGCGCGCGCCACCGGGCGAGGTCGAACAGCATCACGCCGCAGTTGAAGTAGCCGGTCGCCTCAGGCCCGCAGGGCAGGCCGAGCACCTGCTCGACGTAGGCGGGGAAGCGCAGCCGCGTCGCGCCCGTCGGGATGAAGAACGTCGGCCAGGTCCGGCTGCCGACGAGCATCGGGTAGTCCGGCACCGCGGCCAGCGCCAGACCCTCCAGCGGCGTGTCGTACAGCGCGTCGAGCGGGCGGTTCACCACCACGTCGACGTCGATGTAGGCGATGCGGTCGACCTGCGGCAGCAGCTCCGGCAGCAGGAAGCGCAGGTAGGTCGCCGCGCTGATGTGGTCGCGGATGGGGAAGTGGCCGTGCACGTTGGTCACGGGCAGCGGCACCAGCTCGAAGGTGCGATCGTTCATCGCCGCCGCCGCTTCGGCGAGTTCGGGCGCCGCGAAATCGGTCAGCGCGTAGACGCGGACGGGGCGCGCGGCGGAGGCGTGGGCCTTGACGGAGGCGACCATGACGCAGGCGGCGTCGAGCATCCGCGCGTCGAGGCCGATCGCGACGTTGATCCGCGCGTCCGTGTCCCCCATGCCCTCCGCCCGCCGTTTCGCGGGCCGTGCCTACACGGGGCGCGACGGCGGGGCAATGGGGCGGCCGTCCGACGCGCAATCCGCGGTCCGGAGGGTTGACGTCCCAGGAAGCAAGGCATATCTACCGATTTATGGTACAATTACCCAAACCCAAGAGCGCCGAGGACTTCCGCAACCTGCCCCGCCAGGACGCCTGGAAGGACGATCCCACCATCCCCCGGGTCGTCACGATCAGGCCGGACTACGGGGGCTGTTTCAAGCGATTCACCGAGTTTCCCGACGGCTCGGCGACGGAAGAGACCATCCATGCCGACGGCACGGAGGTTCTCCCCACGCCGATGAGGTCCGCGGCGGAGGTGGCACGCGCCGACGCCTGGACCGGCGTGGAGAAGGCGCTGCGCCGCCTCGCCGAGACCCGGGCCGGCCGGCTCGTCCACGACGGCGCCGGCTGGTGGGCCTTCGACGGCACGCTGTGGCGCCGCCGCCGCGACGTCACGCGCGAGATGCGCGCGGCGCTGCGCGAGGCCGGATCCGCCGAGCCCTGGCCGGCGCTCGTCGCCGCCGTCGAGCAGCTCGCCCGCCAGGACCCTTCCTTGACGACTTGCCCGGCGCTCGCCGCCGCCGGCGCGTGGGACCCCGACCCCATGCGGCTCGGCACGCCCGGCGGTACGGTGGACCTCGCCACCGGCGCCCTCGCGCCCGCCGACCCGGCCGACCGCATCACCCGCGCCACGTCGGTCGCCCCCGCCGCCACGGCCGACTGCCCACTGTGGCGGCGCGTCCTCGCCGAGGCGATGGAGGGCGACGCCGACCGCGTGCGC
>CAZZWW010000442.1:0-1915 GCA_964657815.1 Vulcanimicrobiota bacterium
AGCGCGCCGGCCTGCCGGTCGAGATCACCGCCGAGTTCGAGACCTGGCGCAAGGTGCGCGACAGCGAGGGCTCGGAAGGCTGGGTGCTGCACTCGCTCCTGTCGGGACGGCGCACGGGGCTGGTCACGCCCTGGAAGAAGGACGGCGCGCCGGTCACGGTGCGCGGCAAGCCCACCGACGACGCCGCGGCGACCGCGAGGCTCGAGCCCAACGTGCTCGCCAACATCCGCTCCTGCGACAAGAGCTGGTGCCGGGTGAACGGCCCGGGCTTCGACGGCTTCGTGAAGCAGGTCGACCTCTGGGGCGTCTACCCCAACGAGGTCATCGAGTAGGCGCTACTGGTTGGTCTCGACCTCGCCGGTGCCGCCGCCGTCGCGGCACGCCTTCATCTGCATGACCTGGCGGATCGCGCAGCCCTTGAGGCAGCCGAACTTCACGTTGTGGTTGGTGTCGACGTAGTTCGACGCGGCGGCGAGCGCCCTGGCGGTGCAATCGTCCGTGCAGACCTGGATGCGGTCGTTCATCGCCTTCTTGCAGGCCTCCTCCTTCTCGTCGGCGTGGGCGGCCGTCGCGGCGAGAAGCGCGAACGCGATGGTGGCGATGGCGAGACGCAAGGTCGTTCCTCCCGGAGGCCGCGGCCTTGATGGCCGTCGACGATTGCGCGGGAGAGTAGCCGAGACGCGGGAGCCGTCAAACGGCTCCGGTGCCGCAGGTCGGCGCCGCCGGGATTCACGCCGCCTCGGGCAAGATGCCCGAGGTGACGTCGAGCCGTTGACACGCCAGCCGGCGGGGGCGCAATTATGAGCCGCGTGTGAGGGGCTCGCCGAAGCGGGCCGCGGCCAGGGTTCCGAACAGAGGACCGCCGTCGCGCCGGGAGAAGCGAATGCGGTCGGATACCGGGCTCTACGCCGTGGAACGCGACGGAGTCGGCGGCCAAGGCTCCGACGTCCAGAAGCGCTTCGCCGACCTCAAGACCTACATGGAAGCGCGGCTGATCGGCGGCACGCACCTCGTCGAGCGGCTGATGATCGCGCTGCTCGCCGGCGGCCACCTGCTGGTCGAGGGCGCGCCCGGCCTCGCCAAGACCCGCGCGGTGAAGCTGCTGGCGCAGGGGCTGCACGCGCCCTTCGCGCGCATCCAGTGCACGCCCGACCTGATGCCGGCCGACCTCACCGGCTCCTCGATCTTCCGGCCGGACAAGGGCACGTTCGAATACGTGCCCGGGCCGATCTTCCATTCGCTGGTGCTGGTCGACGAGATCAACCGCGCGCCGCCCAAAGTGCAGTCCGCGCTGCTCGAGGCCATGGCCGAGCACCAGGTCACCGCCGCCGGCGTGACCCACAAGCTGCCCGAGCCCTTCATGGTGGTGGCGACGCAGAACCCGATCGAGCACGAGGGCACGTTTCCGCTGCCCGAGGCCCAGCTCGACCGCTTCATGCTCAAGGTCGAGGTCACGCTGCCCGATGCCGCCACGGAGCGGCTCATCCTCGACCTGGTCGAAGGCGAGGCCGGCGGCACGGATGCCGCCACCATGACGCCGATCGGCGGCGCCGAGATCGTCGCGGCGCAGCAGGCGGCGATGGCGGTGTTCCTGTCGCCGGCGGTCAAGGACTACATCGTGCGCCTGGTCACGGCCCCGCGCGAGGCGGCGCATGCCGAGGCCTCGGCCAAGGTCGAACATCCGGCGTCGCCGCGCGGCACGCTGGCGCTGGCCACCGCGGCCAAGGCCAAGGCCTGGCTGGCGGGGCGCGACCACGTCGTGCCGGGCGACGTCGCCGACCTCGCCGGCGACATCCTCTCCCACCGCACCATCCTCACCTGGCGGGCCACCGCCGACGGCGCCACACCCCGGCGCGTGATCGGCGAGTTCCTCGACCGCATCCACGCCGTGTGATGGACAACGGTCGTCATTCCG
>CAZZWW010000443.1:0-1911 GCA_964657815.1 Vulcanimicrobiota bacterium
CGGCCATAGCCAAAGCCACGACCATAGCCGAAGCCGCGTCGGCCGAATCCGCCTCGGAAGCCACCGCGCCCGAAGCCGCCCCGACGGAAGCCGCCGCCTCTGAAGCCGCCGCCGCGGCCGAAACCACCTCGGAAGCCACCACCGTGAAATCCACCGCCGCGGCCGCCACCATGGAAGCCGCCGCCGCCTCGCCCGCCGCCGTGGAACGCCACCTGCGTGAACAAGGCGTCCGCCTCGGACACGGCCGCCGGCTGCGCTTGCGGTGTCGGCGCCGCTTCCGCCGGCAAGATCATCAGCAGCGAAGCCGCGATGAGCGGCACGGCCTTGATCAGCCGTCTAAATCTCCGCATCGACCTCTCTCCATCCTCTTGTCCGCCCACGAGGAGCGAATGAGGGTGAACGCCGGCCGGCGGCGGCACCCTACGCGGAGTTTGTAGCCAAATGGTCGTAGCCTGCTCGGCATAGCGCTCCACTTGTCAGCGCCCGAGCTACAGTCAAGCTTTGATCTGCCTCACCACCAGCGCTTCCGCGTTGCGGGGACAACGTGCGCCGGCTCCAACAGCTCGAACGGTGTCGGGCCCAGACCGTCGAGATCCTCATCGGCGCAAAAGCCGGTAATCGCCTTGCCGAGTTGCTTCGGGAGATCGAAAAAGTAGTCGCAATTGTCGGCCGCCGAACGCTGCTGCGTCATCAGGTCGGCACGGATCGCGGCGAAAGGTTCCGGTGGCTCTCCGACGACTTGAAGGTCGTCGCGGCCCTTCTCGCAATCGTGGGTCACCGACCAGATTTCCAAGCCTCCTTGAAATGCCGCGAGCTGGCTCATCATGGTGCCCTCGTGATGATAGCAGGTGAGCATTTCGGCGCCAGTTTTCACTCGACCGAGCGGTTTCGACAGGATGAAATCACCGGCCGCGAAACAGTTGATGATCACAACCCAACCGCTCGGCATTGTGACCGTGCTGTATTCCGCCTCGGCCAGCTCCTCGTGCTCGCCGGTACGCGCGAGATCGAGGTCGGACACCACTTGATCGAGTGGTTTGTTCCGGACGGCGATCCACGCAACCTTCAAGCCCATGCCAGTCTCCGATGCGATGCTTCAGGAAAAATCACCCGTCATGTCGCGCCAGGCGAAGAAGCGCGACCGGCAGCGACCCCTGATATAGACGTAGGCGATGTACTGCACATCGTTGCAGGTCAGGCTCTCGTTCGCGCGCGCCTTGATGTGAAACCCGTTGGTCAAGACCTTGAGCCACCCCCCGATTTCGGGCGAGGGATGGCCGGCGGCATAGTGGCGGAACATCTCGTCGCGATATTGGCGGCACTCGACGACGTAGGCGTTGCCATCGCCAGCGACCTGCATGTAATCGCGCGTGCCCTGCGACAGGATGAGGAAGCCCGGGCCTCCATGCCGCGTCAGGCTGGCGATCTCGATCATCACCCGTTCGAGCCGGGGAGAGAGCAGGCGGGGGCGGTTCTCGATCTCGACCGAGAGATTGCCGCAGCGGGTGTTCGGCACGAGGTCTGCGAGACGTGTCATGCAAGCCGGCGCGAAGTGATTGCACGCCCGCTCGACAAACAAGAAGGCGGCGGACCCATGGCCCGCCGCCTCTTTACCAACCTCCGCCGCACGTGTCTCGCGGGTGACGGAGGCGATTCCTGATGCCTGGGTCTAGAGCCCCGCGAGGTAGCGCGTCGGATCGACCGGGGTCGAACCCTTGCGCAGCTCGAAGTGCAGCTGGGGCGAGGCCACGTTGCCGGACTGGCCGGACTTGGCGATGGTCTGGCCGCGCTTCACCTGCTCGCCGCGCTTCACCTCGATGTCGCCGTTGTTGGCGTAGGCGGTGACGTAGCCGTTGGGGTGGCGGATCAGCACGAGGTTGCCGAAGCCCTTGATCTCGCTGCCGGCGTAGG
>CAZZWW010000444.1:0-1857 GCA_964657815.1 Vulcanimicrobiota bacterium
GGCGTCGCGATCCCGGAGGAGTTCCCCGACTTCACCCATTTCTGGATCGGCGAGGGCAGGGCCGACCGGGATCCCATCGAGATCTACGCCCTGCTCGATGGTCCCAGCGTCGCCGGCGCCTACCGCTTCGTGATGCATCGCGGTTTCGCCACGACGATGGACATCACCTGCGAGCTGCACTTGCGCAAGCCGATCGAGCGTCTCGGCATCGCGCCGATGACCTCGATGTACTGGTATTCGGAGAGCGTGAAGGCCAAGGCCGCGGACTGGCGCCCGGAGATCCACGATTCCGACGGTCTGGCGATCTGGGCCGGCACCGGCGAACACCTGTGGCGCCCGCTTATCAACCCGCCCACGCTTCAGATCTCGACCTTCCTCGACGCGACGCCGAAGGGCTTCGGCCTGATGCAGCGTGACCATACCTATGATCACTACCTCGACGCCGTCTATTACGAGCGGCGGCCCTGCGCCTGGGTCGAGCCCCTCGGCGACTGGGGCAAAGGCTCGGTGCAGCTCGTCGAGATTCCGACCAACAACGAGATCTACGACAACGTCGTCGCGATGTGGGTGCCGGCGGCGGAGAACCGCGCCGGCGACCAGCTCGGCTTCCGCTATAAGCTGCACTGGCGCGACAAGGACCCGTTCCCCGGCGACCTCGCGCTCTGCGTGGCCACGCGGCTCGGCATGGGCGACATCCAGGGCGCGCCGCGCTCGAAGGTGCTGCGCAAGTTCCTGATCGAGTTCCAAGGCGCGATCCTGACGACGCTCGACGAGGGCGAGGCGCCCGAGCCGGTCGTCACCGTCTCGCACGGCACCACCTCGCACTTCATCACCGAGCGCTCACCCGACGGCACCATGGACCTTTGGCGCACCATGTTCGATCTCGATGCGCAGGGAGCCGAGCCCGTCGAGATGCGCTGCTTCCTGCGCTTCGGCGGCAAACCGCTCAGCGAGACCTGGACCTACCGCTACATCCCGTTCGAAAGCCAGGAACGCTGAACGGCTGTGTCGATCACAGCTCCTCGACGGCCCGGGCCGCGCCGTCGAGAATCGCGGTGATGCGACTGACGTCGGCATTTTCCCCGCGCGACATGCGAAGCCGCAACGCGGTCTTGAGGTTTTCCATCGCCCTGTGGATCTCCGGCGCTGCGCCGCCGCCCATTCGCTGACGCAGCTCGCTCATGCGAGCGAACACGCGGTCGATGTCGGCGGCGCTACGCTCGAGTTCGGGCCGCCCCTCGTTCGTGAGGCCGTAGAGCTTGCGTGGCCCTTCGGTTTCGACGACGGCGATGAAGCCCTGTTCCTCGAGCAGCGTCAGAGTCGGGTAGACGATGCCCGGCGAAGGTGCGTAGGCGCCCCCGAAGCGCTCCTCGACGGCACGGATGATCTCGTAGCCATGCGCCGGCTTTTGCGCGAGCAGCTTGAGAACGACAAAGCGCAGGTCGCCCTGCTCGAACATGCGCGGCCGTCCGCCGCGGGGACCGAAGCCGCGGCCGCCGAAATGCCCCTCGCCGCCACCGCGCCCCATGCCCATCGGGCCGTGGCTGCGGGAATGATGATGGTGTGAGCCGAACCACATGCCAGCGCCTCCTTCAAACCGTCTAAGACATATCTCACAAAGATATATCTTTGACGAGTCTGAAGATGCTTGAGCATAAAAAACGCCGACCTGAGCCGGCGCCTTTCGATGGTGGTTCGGTCTGACTCAGGAATGCAGAGCCGGCATCGTCACGTGATGGCCGACGCCCATGCTTTGAAGAAAGGCGGCGATGGCCTGGGTACGGCGGTCGCAGCCAAGCTTCTCTAGAATGGCCGAGACATGGCTCTTCACCGTCCCCTCGGTGACCCCCAACTCCC
>CAZZWW010000445.1:0-1847 GCA_964657815.1 Vulcanimicrobiota bacterium
TTCCCGTGCGGGAAGATCGAGTGGCGAGTCGGTGCGTGGTTCGAGACGGCGCTTTTCGCCTCCTCACCATGAGGTGGTTGGATGGGCGTTGCCCCTCAAGCCGCCTGCGCCGCCGGCTCGCCTTCGCTCATGGCGCGCATGTAGACGTCGAGCAGCGTCTCCTGCTCCTCGCGCTCGTCCTCGTCCTGCTTGCGCAGCTTGATGATCTCCTTGAGAATCTTGACGTCGAAGCCTTCGTTCTTGGCCTCGGCGAAGACCTCTTTCTTGCCCTCGGCGAGCTCCTTGAGCTCCGTCTCGAGCTGCTCGATGCGCTCGACGAACGAGCGGATGCGGTCGCCGGCGAGGCCAACGGTGTCGGACATGGGTTTCTCATCTCCACGAACTGGGATGGGGAGAAAGCACGCGACCTCGTTAGCGGCGGGTTAAGCCGCGGAGGCATCGCGAGGCCGCCCGCGGCTTGGTCGCTTTGCTTTTTGAAAAGCGTCCCGCAACTCCGCGGCAACAGCGCCGCCACTTCCGCTGGACACCGATTGTTTGCGCCACGGCAAGTCGCTATAAGCGCAACCGAATTGAGTTTGGCGGGAGCTCAAGACGTGATTGCGAACCTCATCGACAGCGACTATCGGCCGTCGGATGACGAGCCGTTCATGAACGAGCGTCAGCGCGAGTATTTCCGGCGCAAGCTGATCGGCTGGCGCGAGGATCTGCTGCGCGAGAGCCGCGACACGCTGGCGGCACTGCAGAGCGAGAACGAGAACCACCCCGACCTCGCCGACCGGGCCTCCTCCGAGACCGATCGCGCGATCGAGCTGCGCGCGCGCGACCGCCAGCGCAAGCTGATCTCCAAGATCGAGGCGGCCCTCGGGCGGCTGGACGACAACACCTACGGCTATTGCGAGGAGACCGGCGAACCGATCTCGCTCAAGCGGCTCGACGCGCGTCCCATCGCGACCCTTTCCGTCGAGGCGCAGGAGCGCCACGAGCGCCGCGAGCGCGTCTACCGCGACGCGTGATACATCCCCGGCGCCGCCAGACGGGCGGCACCGGGGGACGCTTTCATGGACATGTACGGCTTCTGGCGTTCGCAGGCGACGTTCCGCCTGCGCGTGGCGCTGAACGTCAAGGGCATCGCCTATCGCGAGATCCCGATCGACCTCGACGGCGGCGCGCAGAACACCGACGACTATCGCAAGGTGAACCCGATGGGCTCGGTGCCGGCCTTGATGGTCGAGGGCGAGCCGCTGACGCAGTCGCTCGCGGTGCTGGAATATCTCGAGGAAACCCATCCCGAGCCGGCGCTTCTCCCGCGCGACCCTCTCGGGCGCGCCCGTGTGAGGTCGCTGGCGGCGATCGCGGTGAGCGACGCGCACCCGCTCATCGTGCCCCGTGTCAAGCGCTACCTCGCCGAGCACGCCGGCTTCGACGCGGCGCAATGGAAGGGCTGGCAGACGCATTGGTTCTCGGCGGGCCTCAAGGGCTACGAGGTGCGCCTCGCGGGGGAAGCTGCCACCGGCACCCACTGCCACGGCGACGCGCCGACCTTCGCCGACATCTGCCTCGCCGGGCTGGTCGCGGGGGCGCAGGCCTTCTCGATCGAGGTCGAGGACATCCCGACGGTACGCCGGATCGTCGCGCTGTGCATGGCGACCGCGCCGTTCGAGAAGGCGCGGGCGGTGCACCAGGCCGACTACCCGGGCTGACGCGCCCGGCGCGGCAGCTCAGCCGCGGCCGAGCAGCTTCGCCATCTCCTCCTCGAGGGACTCCAAGGCGTTCTG
The DNA here is from genome assembly GCA_964657815.1 of Vulcanimicrobiota bacterium. Classification (GTDB taxonomy): domain Bacteria; phylum Pseudomonadota; class Alphaproteobacteria; order Rhizobiales; family Beijerinckiaceae; genus RH-AL1. The sequence goes on from CAZZWW010000445.1 coordinate 1,776, forward strand.
ATCCTCAGCCTTGGTCTCCGCCGGCGTCGGCGCAGCCGCCGTAGCCGGCTCGGCTGCGGGAGGCGGAGGCGG
>CAZZWW010000446.1:0-1844 GCA_964657815.1 Vulcanimicrobiota bacterium
CGCGGCGACTCGGCAGCGCCGAGCTCGATATCGATCTTGGCTTCGACCCCGTGGCGCTCACCGCTTGCGGCCTTACGCCCGGGCCGAGCACCGTCGCCGCCCTTGTGCGGCTGGCGGCCGACGCCGGGCTCGCCGGTCGCCCGCTGCTCTGCGATGGCCGCATCTGGCACGAGGCCGGCGCCAGCGAGGCGCGCGAGTTGGCGCTGGTGCTCGCCTCGGCCGTCAGCCAGATGCGCCAGCTCGAGGCCGCCGGCCTGTCGCTCGACGCGGCGCGCGACGCTATCGCCGTGCTGCTGCCGATCGACGCCGACGTGCTGATGGGCCTGTCCAAGGCCCGCGCCGTTCGCCGGCTCTGGGCCAGGCTCGAAGCGGCCTGCGGACTGGAGCCCAAACCCTTAAAGCTGCACGCCGAGACCTCGTGGCGGATGATGACGCGCTACGATCCGCACACCAACGCCATGCGGGCCACCGCGGCGGTGTTCGCCGCAGGGCTCGGCGGCGCCGACACGGTGACCGTGCTGCCGATGACCCTGGTGCAGGGCCTGCCCGACGCCGCCGCGCGGCGCCTCGCCCGCAACACCGGCCGCGTGCTGCTCGACGAAGCCCACCTCGGCCGGGTCGACGACCCCGTGGCCGGCTCGGGCGCGTTGGAGGCACTCACCGAGGAACTGTGCCGAGCCGCCTGGGTCATCTTCCAGGGCATGGAGTGCGGCGGCGGTATTGAGACCGGCTTGCGCGATGGCAGTGTACAGGGCGACTTGGCCGACGCTTCGGCAGAGCGGCGCGCCGCCGTCAGGAGCCTCGCCCGGGGCATCGTCGGAACCAGTCGCTTCCCGCATCACGATGCATCGGCCATCAGCCTGCTCGACGAGGAACGCAGTCCTGCACCTGCCGCGGGAGCCAGCGTGCTTCCTTGCCATCGTGACGCCGAGCCGATGGAAGCTTCACGAAACCATGCCGATGGCTGGTAAATCGTGCCTCAGCACTCCGCCAGGTTGACCGCGAGCCCGCCAAGGCTCGTCTCCTTGTACTTGTGGCTCATCTCTTCGCCGGTCTGGCGCATCGCGCGGATGCAATTGTCGAGCGGCATGAAGTGCGTGCCGTCGCCGCGCAGGGCGAGCGAGGCCGCCGCCACCGCCTTGGTGGCACCGATGCCGTTGCGCTCGATACAGGGCACCTGCACCAGGCCGCCGACGGGATCGCAGGTCATGCCGAGGTGATGCTCCAGCGCGATCTCGGCGGCGTTCTCGACCTGGGCCGGCGTGCCGCCGAGTACGGCGCAGAGCCCCGCCGCCGCCATCGCCGAGGCCGAACCGACCTCGCCTTGGCAACCGACCTCGGCGCCCGAGATCGACCCGTTGAACTTGATAAGGCCGCCGATTGCCGCAGCCGTCAGGAGGAACTCGGCGATCTTCTCGCGATCCGGATCGATGCAGTGTTCGAGGTAGTAGCGCAGCACAGCAGGGATGACGCCGGCGGCACCGTTGGTCGGCGCGGTCACCACGCGCGATCCCGCGGCGTTCTCCTCGTTGACCGCCATGGCGTAGACCAGCAGCCATTCCGAGATGGCGAAAGGCTGCTGGCGGTTGTTGCCCTTCTCCAAAACGAGCTTCTCGGCGATGGCAGCCGCGCGGCGCTTCACCTTGAGTTCCCCCGGTAGCACGCCCTTGATCCCCAAGCCGCGCTCGATGCAGCGGTCCATCACATCCCAGACGGCCGAAAGGCGGGCGTCGAAATCCTCCGAGTCGCGCCAGGCCAATTCGTTGGCGCGCTTCATGGCGGCGATCGACAGACCATGCTCCTGCGCCATCCGCAGCATGCTGGTGGCGTCGACGAAGGGATAG
>CAZZWW010000447.1:0-1820 GCA_964657815.1 Vulcanimicrobiota bacterium
CGCCGGCAACGCTCTCGTAACGACATGAGTCTCTTCGACGCCAGCCCGGCTGCAAGCATCGCCGGGCACACCGACACAGGCGGGCAGACGCCACTCGCCGAGCGCATGCGCCCGCGTTCGCTGGATGAGTACGCCGGTCAGCAGCACCTGCTCGGCCCCGGCAAGCCGCTTCGTCTCGCCATCGAGCGCGACGACCCCGCCTCCATGATCTTCTGGGGACCGCCCGGCGTCGGCAAGACCACCCTCGCCAAGATCATCGCGCACGTCACCAGCGCCACCTTCATCGAGTTCTCCGCCGTCATGAGCGGCATCAAGGAGATCAAGCAGGTCATGGCCGAGGCCGAGAAGGCCTCCGCCTTCGGCATGCGCACCATCCTCTTCGTCGATGAGATCCACCGCTTCAACAAGGCCCAGCAGGACGCCTTCCTGCCCTACGTCGAACGCGGCACTATCCGCCTCATCGGAGCAACCACCGAAAATCCCTCCTTCGAGATCAACGCTGCGCTCCTCAGCCGCTGCCGCGTCTACACCCTGCAGGCGCTCACCGAGGAGCAGGTCATCGCTCTGCTCGAGCGCGCCTTGCACGACACCGATCGTGGTCTCGGCAGCGCCGGTCTCACCATTACGCCGGAGGCCCTCGCCACCATCGCCAGCTTCTCGAGCGGCGACGCGCGCAACGCTCTCAATGCACTCGACGTCTCCGCCTCCCTCGCCGAAGGGCGCTCCACCTCTGAGATCACCAAAGAGCTCGCCGCCGAAGCCATGCAGCGCCGCGTCCTTCTCTACGACAAGAAGGGCGAGCAGCACTATGACATCATCTCCGCCCTGCACAAGAGCGTTCGCAACTCCGATGCCGACGCCGCGCTTTACTGGCTGGGCCGCATGCTCGAGGCCGGCGAAGATCCCATGTATGTCGCCCGGCGCGTCGTTCGGATGGCCGTCGAAGACATCGGCCTGGCCGCCCCTGAAGCCCTCAACCTGTGCCTCTCCGCCCGCGATGCGATGCACTTCCTCGGCCAGCCCGAAGGCGGTCTCGCCCTCGCGCAGGCCGTGGTCTACCTCGCCCTCGCGCCCAAATCAAACGCGGTCTACACCGCCTATAGCGCCGTCCAGGCCGACATCGAGGCCACCGCCGCGGAACCCGTGCCGCTCCATCTTCGCAACGCGCCCACTCGCCTGATGAAAGAGCTCGACTACGGCAAGGACTACCAGTACGCGCATGATGTCGACGGCCGCGTCGCCGACATGGAATGTCTCCCCGCCTCCCTCGCCCACCGCCGCTACTACCAGCCCACCCAGGAGGGTCGCGAGCGCCAGCTGGCGGCGCGCATGGATGAGATCGCCAGAACGAAAGCCGCGAAACGCGACTGAAGCCGTGCTAAAGTTCTTCCGCCATCACTTCACTTGGGAGTGCCTCCATGCCAGCTCCGGTTCCGCCCCTCACGCCCTACCTGGTCGTCTCCGACGCCGCCAAGGCAATCGAGTTCTACAAAAGAGCCTTTGGCGCCACACAGGATGGAGAATCGCACCTGATGCCCGGCACCGAGAAGATCATGCATGCGCGTCTTCTCATCAACGGCTCCCTCCTCATGATCAGCGATGACTTCTCCGACATGAAAGACGACTGCTCGAAGTCGCCCATCGCTCTCGGCGGCTCTCCCGTCACCCTCGCCCTCAGTGTGCCGGATGCGCAAAGCTTCTGGGACACTGCCGTGAAAGAACGTGTCACCGTCACCATGCCGCTCGCCGACATGTTTTGGGGCGATCGCTACGGACAGTTCACCGACCCCTTCGGTCACAAGTGGTCCGTCTCACAGACG
>CAZZWW010000448.1:0-1817 GCA_964657815.1 Vulcanimicrobiota bacterium
GTTGGAAGCGCTTCAAACTCCCTTATGGTGAGGAGCCGCGCAGCGGCATCTCGAACCACGGACCCGTCGCTCACGCCGAGCACTCACACATCTTCCTCTTAGCTCTCACCGGCACACCACGAACCCGCTCATCGCCCGCGCCCGGTCGGCGATGTCGGCGGGCTCCATCGGGTTTCCCGTCGCCAGCCCGACCTTGTAGGTCACGCGGTTGGCGTCGAGGAAGTTCGCGACGATGGCGCTCTTCACGGCGAAGTTGACGTTCTGCGGCAGGTCGCCGGAGTTCGAGGCCATGCGCACGGCGTCGAGTTTGGACGACACCACGCCGATCAGGTTGCCGGCGCCGTCGAGCAGCGGGCCGCCGGAATTGCCGGCCTGCACGGGGGCGGAGATCTGCAGCATGCGGGTGTCGTCGTGCAGGCCGGTCAGGGCAGTCACGTTGCCCAGCGTGAAATTGCCGGAGGAGGAGAGCACGTCGCTGTGCGGGAAGCCGAAGGCCTCGACGCCCTCGCCGAGCCGCGTGCCGATGCGCAGCGGCGCGACGCGCTTCGGGGTCACGTCGAGCTTGAGGATGGCGAGATCGTTGACCGAATCCGTGGCGGTGCGCGCCGCCTCGTGCGTCGTGCCGTCATCGAGCTTCACCATGACCTCGCTGCACTCGGCGACGACGTGGGCGTTGGTGACGAGGTGTCCCTCGTCCGACACGAAGAAGCCGGTGCCGGTGTGGACGACGGTCTTCTTCTCGGGCGCCGGCGCGGCCGGGGGCGGCGCGATCTCGCGGCTCGCCTCCTGCTGCTGCGCGGGAGGCGCGTAGGGCGGGTTGACGTAGTCGGCGCCGTCGAGCGAGGCCTTCAGCGCGCCCGAGGCCAGCACGGCGATGCGCTCGCCGTGCACGTCGCCGGCGGCGTTGTCCCACTCCAGCGCGAAGCCGGTCACCGCGTCGCCGTCCTGATGGTAGCGGTAGTAGTGGTCGTGCCCGTCCGGCGTGGTGGCGGAGATGACGAACCAGCCGTCCTTCATCACCTTCCAATGGACGGTCGCGCTCTGCCGCGCCTCCTGCGCCAGCATCTCCGCCCAGATCGCCTCGATCGTGCGGTTCGGCACCGAGACGAAGTCGAGCCACAGCCGCTTCTGCGGATCGGCGAAGTGCAGGCCGGTGCCGTTGCTCTGGCCGTCGAGCCCGAGGCCGAGCGGCACCCAGGTGTAGGCCGAGCGGCCGGGCAAGCCGACCTTCTTCAACCCCCACAGCGCCAGCTCCGGCCGGATCGACGCGGAAAGCTGTTTGATCGCGGCGACATCGAGCCGCCCATCCGGGCTGCGCCCGATCTCGGTCTGGAACTGCTGCACGGCCTTGAAGGTGCGGGTCGAGAAATGCTCGAACGGCACCGCGTTGGTGTAGCCGCCGGCGATGAGCCAAGTCTGGATCGCCAGCCGCGACGAGAGCGAGAGGGTATTGTCGAATTCGGCCTGCGCTTCGGCATAGCCGTAGGGCGCGGCGCGAGCGCCGGGGGACAGGGCCAGCAAGGCCAGGACAGCCAGCGAGGCCAAACCCACGCGACGCATACGCAGCTCCCACGCTCGAAAAGCTCACGGGCAAGTTTGCGGTATTATGGAGCAAACGCCATAAGCGGTAAGGCGGTTCGCCCCCTACCTTTTGCGTATGTCCACCGCAATCGTCCCCGATCCCTACACCCCTCACGCCGTCAACCGCGAGCTGGGCAACCAGTACGCCATGAAGGCCCTACGCGAGCGCCGCGCCTTCATGACGGGCGAGCTGGCGAAGCTCAACGAGCGCCGCCGCTACCTAGAGGAGTCCCTAG
>CAZZWW010000449.1:0-1787 GCA_964657815.1 Vulcanimicrobiota bacterium
ATACGCCGCCAGACGACGTTCGAAGGAGGCGCAGTAACCTCTCATCTGGTTGTGCGAAGAGTCGTTGCGCGCATGCGGATTGTCTATTCGTCCTTGCGGCGTGGGCGTGAGCCGATGGCTTGGGACGACGTAAGGGTATATTGCATGGCGTCGATCGACTCCTTGATCCGTGGCGTCGACATGAGGCGCACGGAGATGACCGCCGCGGTCGGCAGGCAGACGATGGCCACTCGGGAGGCATTCGGCGGCTTGCCGCTCGATCGCGTCCTGCAGACGCTCGACGTCCGTCTCAGCGCTTTCGCGCTGTTCCGCGTCGGTTCGGGATATCGACTGATGATCGGCCCCCATCGGGTGGTCCGGGCGGAATGTTAGTTCAGGGTCGGTCTGGGCGCCACCCTGAGCATGGCCGGCGGAGATGGTCGGGGTTTCGCAGCCGGCCATGCGGCGAAGGCGGGCACGAATACCTCCGGAGCCGGTGGCTTGTAGTTGATGGCGCCGTGTGGGCGCACTGTATTGAAATGCCTTCTCCAGCTTTCGATGACGACCTGGGCTTCCCTGAGTGAGTAGAAAATCTCGCCGTCGAGCAGCTCGTCTCGGAAGCGAGCGTTGAACGACTCGATGTAGCCGTTCTCCCATGGGCTGCCTGGAGCAATGTAGGCGGTCTTTGCTCCAACCGCCGTGATCCAATCTTGCACAGCCTGCGCAATGAACTCGGGGCCGTTGTCCGAACGGATGTGACCAGGCACGCCGCGCAGGATGAACAGGTCGGACAGCACGTCGATAACGTCAGTCGAGTTGAGCTTGCGCGCGACCCGGATGGCCAGGCACTCCCGGGTGAACTCGTCGACAACATTGAGGGTCCGGAACTTGCGGCCGTCATGCGTGCGATCCTCGACAAAGTCGTACGACCAGACGTGATCGCGGTGCTCGGGCCGGAGGCGAATGCAGGAGCCGTCGTTGAGCCAGAGGCGTCCCTTCTTCGGCTGCTTGGCCGGCACCTTCAGCCCTTCGCATCGCCAGATGCGCTCGACCCGCTTGTCGTTCACCAGCCACCCGGCATCGCGCAGCAACGCCGCGATCTTGCGATAGCCGTAGCGGCCGTACTGCCGCGCCAGCTCGATGATGTCGCCCGTCAAGGCCTCTTCGTCGTCAAAGCCCCGCGGCGCCTTGCGCTGCGTCGAGCGGTGCTGACCGAGCGCCGCACAGACGCGGCGCTCGGAGACAGACAAATGCTGTCGCACATGCTCGATGCAGACGCGCCGGCGCGCGGGGCTTACCAGTTTCCCGACGCAGCTTCCTTCAGGATCAGCTTGTCGAGCGTGAGATCGGCGATCGCCTTGCGAAGCCGCATGTTCTCCGTCTCCAGCTCCTTCAGGCGCTTGACTTGGTCAAGCTTCAAGCCGCCGAACTCCTTCCGCCACCGGTAGTAGGTGACCTCGGTCACCCCGATCGAGCGAACCGAGTCCGCAACGGTCTTCCCCTGTGATACCAACACATCGACCTGACGCAGCTTGCTCACGATCTCTTCAGGCTTCGGTCGTCTTCCCATCGATCCATCCTCCAGGCTCGAAAGCCATACATCGGGATGGACCACTTCAAGGGGGGACGATCAGGCCGGTATCGCAACGTGATCCGTACCTAAGAGTCGCAGCGTCGGGTCATTGGTCGGAGCCGACGAGGGGTCAAAAACCAAGCCGATTCACACCGGACGACACCTGGAACTTCAGGGGTTATCTCGGCATTGCGTGGCATCGCATTAGGATCAAGGTGGCCTGATTCACAGACTG
>CAZZWW010000450.1:0-1734 GCA_964657815.1 Vulcanimicrobiota bacterium
AGGGCCCCTACAACGTCTCGGTGGCGCTGTTCACCACCGACGGCAAGGGCGGCCAGCCGCGGCCGGCGATGCTGGAGCAGCCCCCCAAGCAGGGCGACGCCGAAGCCGACAACGTCGTCGTCAACTACGACTTCGACGTGAAGACCCTGACCCTGACCAGTGTCGACAAAGGGCGCGGCCTCGGCGATTGCGGGGCCTTGCGGACCTGGGTCTGGACCGGCGAGATCTTCGCGCTGCTGGAGGCGTCCGAGCTGGAAAGCTGTCCCGGCGCCCTGCCGGAGGATTGGCCGCCGGTGTTCCGGGCGCGCCGCCGGTAGCGGTACGGCGAGAGCCGCCCGGCGCGACGCTCACACGAAGCTGCCGGATCGAGGCGCATGGCGCCGGCGCGTCGGCGTGCCTAGATCAAGAGCAACGTCGCACGATCCGGGAATGTCATGACCGCCGCCGCCACCCTCCGCCAGGCCACGCTCTACCGCATGGACATGAAGGGGCACACGTGCCCGTTCGGCCTCAAGGCCAAGGCCTTGCTCGAGCGGCAGGGTTTTACGCTCGAGGACCATCCGCTCCGCACGAAGGAGGCGACCGACTCCTTCAAGGCCGAGCAGGGCGTGAAGACGACGCCGCAGATCTTCATCGAAGGGCGCCGGGTCGGCGGCTACGACGACCTTCGCCGGCACCTCGGCAAGACCGTCGTCGATCCCAACGCCACGACCTACAAGCCGGTGATCGCCATCTTTGCGACCACGGCTCTCATGGCCTTCGCGGCGAGCTGGGCGGCCTACGGCTCGCTTCTGACGGTCAAAACGGGCGAATGGTTCATCGCCTTCTCGATGTGCGTGCTGGCGATCCAGAAGCTGCAGAACGTGGAGACGTTCTCCTCCATGTTCCTGGGCTACGACCTGCTCGCCAAGCGTTGGGTGCCCTACGCCTACGTCTACCCGTTCGCCGAGGCGCTCGCCGGCGTGCTCATGATCTCGGGCGCGCTGCGCTGGATCTCGGTTCCCGTGGCGCTCGTCATCGGCGGCATCGGCGCGGTCTCGGTGTTCAACGCGGTCTATATCGAGAAGCGCGAGCTGAAATGCGCCTGCGTCGGCGGCGGCTCGAACGTGCCGCTCGGCTTCGTGTCGTTGACCGAGAACGTGATGATGGTGGCGATGGCGGTGTGGATGCTGTTCGCCTGAGGCGACCTGCTAGGAGAACGCCACCTTCAGGATCTCGTAGCTCTTGCCGCCGCCGGGCGTGTTCACCTCGACGGTGTCGCCCTTCTTCTTGCCGATGAGGGCGCGCGCCGTGGGCGAGGTGATCGAGACCTTGCCGACTTTCACGTCGGCCTCGCTCTCGCCGACGATCTGGTAGACCTTCTTTTCTTCCGTATCCTCGTCCACCATCGTCACCGTGGCACCGAACATCACGGTCGAGCCCGACAGCTTGGAGACGTCGATCACCTCGGAGCGCGCGAGCTTGTCCTCGAGCTCGGCGATGCGGCCCTCGTTGTGGCTCTGCGCCTCCTTGGCGGAATGGTATTCGGCGTTCTCGCTGAGATCGCCGTGCGACCGAGCTTCGGCGATCGCCTCGACGATGCGCGGGCGCTCGACCTGCTGGCGGTGCTTGAGCTCTTCCTCGAGCTTGGTGTGCCCCGACGGCGTCATCGGGATCTTGTCCAACTGGGCCATGATCTTCTCTTCCGGTCGTGCTCTTGGCGCGTGCCAGGTCGTTTGAAACAGCAAACCCGCT
>CAZZWW010000451.1:0-1732 GCA_964657815.1 Vulcanimicrobiota bacterium
TAACGACCTGGTCTATCTGGCATCGCAGCGAGGGCGGCGAGAAGCGACGCGCCTCTGACTGCTGGCGGCGCTCGACTCATCAACCACGCGGAGCCTTCGCTGCATAAGGGACTTCGGGGTCGACGGGTTCGCCCCGGTCGATCAGATGCTGGAGACCGGCCAGCGCCAGATTGCTGGCGGTGGGATGGTGGCAGTCCGCAGCCACCTTCCTGACGTCGGCGAGGAGCGTCTCCGTAAGGGCGACGTGAAGCATGTGTCGGCAGGCATCGCTTCGGGTGACATGGTGAGCGAAGGGTGTCACCCGAGGGATCACCCATCATGCGACGTCTCGAACAAACGGCTTTGCGGCGCCGCCTTGCATCTTGAAAGGGCCAGCCGGGCGGATGCCGGAGAGCCTACTTCCGCACACCAAGCCGACCGTCACACCCGGTTAGGTGCGCGGTTCATGGATGGGGCATCCGTTGTGTTTGCTGCGGAACTCGGCCGAACTGGTGTACGTCGTGGTCCGCGCGCGCATGACCGAGCCGAGCGGACGGTGCGCAACCAGTCCATGCCATGGACTGAACGCCAGTCCCTCATCGATTTCGGCGATCTTCTCGGTGCTCCAGGAAGTTTGCGGTTCCACCGTATGCCTCCGCTGAGGGCCGTCTTGCGGGACATGGGTCTTCGCGCTGAGAACAGCGCTTATGGACAGTCATACGATCAGTGCTCCGAGGCGGCTTGAGGTTGTCGAGATGGGCCGGCGCCGTCGCTGGTCGGATGAAGAGAAGCTTCGGATCGTCCTCGAGAGTCTTTCTGGCCCGCGCCTGGTTTCGATCACGGCTCGGCGTCACAGGATCTCGCGATCCTTGTTGGTGATTTGGCGTCGCGTGTTCCTGGCGGAGCAGCGACGAGCTGGATCGGTGCCGGGATTTGTTCCGGCCATGATCGTGCCGGAGACGACGCAAGCGTCCTCGCTAAAAGCGAAGCCCTGTCCAGACCCTGCTCGATCGTGCGAAGGGCGGATCGAGATCGTGCTCGCAAGCGGGCGGCGGATCGTCATCGATGCTGGCGTCGATCCAGAAGCATTGGCGCGCGTCCTCAACGTCGTTGATCGGCAATGATCCCGGTCCCGTCGGGGGTGCGAGTCTGGCTGGCGGTCGGAGCCACCGACATGCGGCGGGGGATGAACGGCTTGTCGCTGCAGGTCCAGGAAGCCCTGCGGCGCGACCCGCATGGCGGCGACCTCTACGTTTTCCGCGGACGTCGCGGGGATCTGATCAAGGTCCTCTGGACTGACGCGCATGGTGTCTCGCTCTACGCCAAGCGGCTGGAGCGCGGGCGGTTCATCTGGCCCTCGCCAGCCGATGGCGTCGTCGTGATCACGCCGGCGCAGCTGGCCTACCTGCTGGAAGGCATCGACTGGCGCCATCCACGGCACACGTGGCGCCCGACGACAGTGGGATGACGGCGGCTGTGCCGGCATCTCACCTGTGGATGCGCTCAACGTCTGTGTCACGGACCCTGCGATCCATGATTCAATGCCACCATGACGCCGTCGAATGTCAGCGATCCGGATGATCTCGAGAACCTGAAGCGGCTCCTCGTCATTGAGCGCGCGGCCCGCTTCGAGGCGGAAGCAAAGGCAGCTCTCGCCATAGCCCAAGTCTCGGGCGCCGAGGCTATGATCGCCCATTTGAAGCTCGCCATCGAGAAGATGCGGCGTGAACTCTTTGGCAGCCGGTCCGAGCGT
>CAZZWW010000452.1:0-1718 GCA_964657815.1 Vulcanimicrobiota bacterium
TCAGGAAAGAGTTGTCCTCGATCTGCAAATCCTCGCAGGCCATTGCCGCCGACGCGGATTGGGCGGCTCCGATCGCGTGACAAGCCTGAATCCAGGACCAATCGCGCTCGCGGAAGAGACGGTTGGAAGACCATCGGCCAAATCATTTTAAGACAAAGCTTTGGTCTTGCCACCTGATAGGCGTCGATTTCGATGTGCAACTTCTGCCTCGGACATGAAAAGATGCCGGCAACTCGTTCGTCTTACTAAGAAATGCTCCTCGCTGCTGTTTCGTCCATCACCCGGGCAGAACCATCCTGTGATGGATCGGCGTCCGCCGAACCCTCCGGCATCAGGGACGCGCGCTCGCCTCGGATGTAGTCGGCAATGTGGGTCATGACGGCCCTGATGCGAGACGTCTCGCGGTTATCCCTGTGCACCACCAGCCAGATGCCCGTGGTCGGCGCAGGCTGCAACGGCATCAGGCGTACCAGGCCTTCCTGATGGTCGGCGCGGAAACGGGCGAGGCATGCCAAGCCGGCGCCGTGGATGGCGGCCGAGACCGCGGCTTCATGGCTGCTGGTTCGGAAGGCGATGCGGGCGCGTGGCGTGAGATCCGCGAGCCATTGGAATTGCGGCGCATCCTGGATGTCGTCGAGCTGCGCGATCAGGCGGTGTCCCTGGCAACCGCTACCGAAGTCAAGGTCCCCGTGCCGTTCCAGGTACTCCGGGCTGGCATAGAGGCCGAAGGCCAGGCTGCCGATACGACGGACGATGAGATCGTGCTGGTTCGGCTGAGTCAGCCGGACGGATAGCTCGGCCTCGCGCATCGACAGGCTGAGTTCGCGCGGGTCGGGGAGCAGCTCGACGGTGATGTCGGCGTGCTGGCGCTGCAACGCCGCGAAGCAAGGCGCGAGGATGTGCCCGGCCATCGTCTCCGCGCAGGTGACGCGGACGATGCCCGATAATCGCGTGTCGCGGCCGCCGACGGTCCGCTCCAAGGATTGCGCCTCGGTCTCCAGACGCTCGGCCTTCTCGCGAACCTCCGTGCCGGCGAGCGTCAGCACGTAACCGTCCGGCGTGCGGTCGAGCAGTCGGACGCCGAGCGCCGCCTCCAGGGCGGTTAGGCGCCGGCCGACTGTCGGTTGGGAGACGCGAAGCTCCTTGGCGGCTGCGGACAGATTTCCGTGCCGGGTGACGGACAGGAAGAAGCGGATGTCGTCCCAGTCGAGCATAAGGAACCGTGCCCTCATCCTGTCCCAAGCGATCGCAGAAGGCATTTCCGGCATACAAGCGATGCGTAGGCATAACACCACCAATTGTTGGTTTCTTGCAGCCGTGGGCGCTGCGCAGTTGAGCGGTTCAGATCGTCAGGACCGAGTGAAAAGCGCGCGAAGACGGTCCTCCTCATCCTTCTGCCGAGTGATGTTCACGAAGGAAGCGAAGTGCTGCTCGATTCCGCCGTCCTTGTCCCGGACGGGCGTGATGAACACCAGGAGCCACACCGCGCTGCCATCCTTGCACCAGTAGCGGACCAGCGGTTCCAGGCCGCGGCCGCCCTCGAACGAGGTCTGGATCTCCGCAAGCATCTCGGGATCAGTGCCGCGCTTCATGAGGAAATCGAAGCTCTGCCCCATGACCTCGTGCTCGTCGTACCCGGTCAGCGTGAGGAACGCCTGATTTGCGTAGATGATGGGATGATCGGAGACTTTGGCGTCGGTGAACACCATCGGCATGCG
>CAZZWW010000453.1:0-1716 GCA_964657815.1 Vulcanimicrobiota bacterium
TTGCCGCGCAGGCCGCTTTGGCGACGAAACCGTCGCGGCTCCGCGACCGCCGCCGTCACTGCAAGCCGATGAGGATCATCCCGGTCCGAAAGCGATCGAAGCGGGTCGAGCCCGACGCGCGAAGGGTCGGCGCCGAGGTACAATCATCGATTTTTGGAGAAAATCATTCTCCAATCGGACAAGGTTTCCCTGTGTAACCTTGCACGCGGGCCACTGCGACGAGCCCCCGCGGCGATTGACGGCACGCGGGTTTCGAGCTCCAATGCCCCATCGAAACAGCCGGCAGGCGGTGAAGCTTCGCTTCCGCCGATCGGCCAGGCCGAGCCATCGCGGTTCGGCCCTCGGGCCGGAGGTCCAGGGCACGTGTGCGACGACGTCGCAGCGTCCGGGACCGAAGGTAATCTTCATCGTCAGAAACGGCGATGCGGCGAGCCGCTCGGGCCGCCGCTCACCGTTCCCCTGGGACCTAGCCTTCGGGCGAGGGCCCAGCGCTGTTTGACATCGTGAATCAGGAAACGAGCCGCGGGCGGAGGCCATGCGGCCGGATCGCGCTCGGCACGTCTCGACGGCTGCGCCTATCCGCCCTCGGAGCCGATCTCGACGCCGGCCCGTTCGATCCGAACCGTCACGCGACTGGTCCGGAGCCCATCCCGGGACGGGCGCATCCTCCTCCGCCGAGCGGGGAGGATCGAGGAATCCGGGGTCGGCTCTAGCCCTTGGCCACCGCGGCGACTTCGGCGGCGAAGTCGCCCGTCTCCTTCTCGACGCCCTCGCCGAGCGCGTAGCGCACGTAACCCTTCAGCACGACGGGGGCGCCGACGCCGGCGGCCTCCTCGACGACCTTGCCGATCGTCTTGCCGGCGTGGTCGGCGTGGATGGACACCTGATCGACCAGGCAGTTCTCCTTGAAGTAGCTCTTCAGGCCGGACTCGACGATCTTCTCGACCACGTGCGGCGGCTTGCCGGCGCCGTTCTTCTCGGCCAGCACCGCCTTCTCGCGGGCGATCGTCTCGGGATCGATCGAGCTGGAGTCGAGCGCCACGGGATTGATGGCGGCGATGTGCTGGGCGATCTTCTTGCCAAGGTCCGCGAGAGCGGCGGCGTCGCCGGCCGATTCCAGCGCCACGAGCACGCCGAGCTTGCCGAGGCCCTCCGACACCGCATTGTGCATGTACTGCGCGATCACGCCCTCGCCGACGTGCAGGTACGCGGCGCGGCGGATCGTCATGTTCTCGCCGATGGTCGCGATGGCGTTGTTCACCGCCGCCTCGACGGTGCCGCCGGTCGGGTAAGAGGCCGCCTTGATGGCCTCGACGTCGTCGAGCTTCTGATGCAGCGCAACCTCGGTCACGGCGCGCACCAGCGCCTGGAACGCCTCGTTGCGGGCGACGAAGTCGGTCTCGGAGTTCACCTCGACGATCGCTCCCTCGTGACCCTCGGTCTTGAACCCGATCAGGCCCTCGGCAGCGACGCGACCGCTCTTCTTGGCGGCCTTGGAGAGACCCTTCTTTCGAAGCCAGTCCACGGCGACCTCGATATCGCCGCCGGTTTCGGTCAGCGCGTTCTTGCAGTCCATCATGCCGGCGCCGGTCTTCTCGCGAAGATCCTTCACCATCGCCGCCGAAACTGTCGCCATCGCACGTGGTCCTTGTCAGTGGGCACGGTCGGCAGATCGGGCGCGAGCCGTGCGAATGTAGGGTTCTAAGGGCGGAGTAG
>CAZZWW010000454.1:0-1666 GCA_964657815.1 Vulcanimicrobiota bacterium
TGGTCGAGCGTGACATCTTTCCAATCGGGTCCTTTTTTAGGTAGGCGATCGACAGGTGGCCGATCAGGCACGTGCGAAGGTGGGGTTCTTTTTTTGGTCCACTATGGCGATTGGCCGGCCCCTAGGCCTTGTCGATCCAACGTTCCGCTGCAGAGCCAAGCACAGGATGGTGATGATAACGGCGCAAGGTTTCGCCCTAGCGAGGTCGGAAGTTCACATCCTCGTGCACCAAGTTCTCAGCGCCTTGCGTGGGAAGATGTCCCACACAGATAAGCATGCTCCGGCCGTCCTGGCCGGGATCGCTTAGGAGGTTACCTTGAAACTCAAGATGCTCGGACTGCTTGGCGCGCTCGCGATGATGGCGCCGGTTGCCGCTGTTGCTGCTCCTGCCAATGGCCTCACCGCGCAGACCAGCGCCCCCGTGACTGCCGCCACGTCCGTGGAGACGGACGCTGCCGCCGCTCCCGGCACGACCGCCAAGATCGATAAGGTTTGGTGGCGTGGTGGCTACGGATGGCGTGTCGGATACGGCTTCCGCCGCTTCGGCTACGGCCTAGGCTATCGCCGATTCGGCTACGGGTATGGCTACGGTCGTCCCTTCTTCCGTCGCCGCTTCTTCTACTAAGCGAAGGCCGACCAGGAGCGTCCCTTGCGAGGGCGCTCCTTCCAGACGTTCAACCCCGAACGCTAGGGATGTGACGTCATAGTGGTTGCGAGCACTGTCGCCTTTGAAAGCTCATAGCCGCTGATGCGCAGCGGGCGTCGGCGTGGGCAATTTTCTTATCAAGAGATCGGTGTTGTAGGGCCGTCAGCTTCCGCACTGTCTGGAAGTTCGCTGTGATGTCTTGATTTTGACAGTATCCATTCCACATTGGTCGGAGTGTGATCGGCAACCTTGTGAGTATTAATGTCTATCGAAGCTTCCTCCGAACAGTCTGAGCCGAACACGGCGCTCCTTGCGATAGCCGCTGACATTGTATCGGCCTACGTCGTCAAGAACGCTCTACCAGCATCCGAGCTGCCTGCGTTGGTCGCACAGACCCATTCTAGTCTCACGAAGCTGGCGATCGGCGCCGCCGAGCCCGTCGTCGAGCCTCCGAAGGAGCTTGCCGTCCCGGTCAAGAAGTCCGTGATGAACGACTAGATCATCTGTCTTGAGGACGGGAAGATGTTCAGTCGCTGAAGCGTCATCTGTCGACTGCCTTCAATCTCACGCCCGAGGCGTATCGCAAGAAATGGGGCCTGCCTGTTTCTGTCCCAGACCCGTTTGCTTCGCCAGCCCCGGAGCGGACATTCGAATAGCCGGGCGCCACCAGCAGCGCTGATAAGCACTTTACCAGAGCACGCAAGTGCGTGGCGGCCACCGAGCAGCAAGACCAACGCGACAGCGATCAGCCGGCCGATCATGAGGTCCCGCAAACGTCGTGCTCTCAGGAACGGCTTGTCGCTCGCTGTAGCCCCTCAGCGCTTCGCACGCGACCTTTCAATCGCCCTTTGCAGATAGCCGCACGCCCTATCATGTCCGCTTTGGTAGCCGATCATTCCCGGCGCTAGGTGGCCTCAAGCCCGTATCGAATACCCCCTCGCGCGCTTGCGCCTGAGCCAAGTCCCGAGCGCCTCTTTCGCGGCATCATGATCTGCGTGGAGATCGAGGCGGCAAGCGCCG
>CAZZWW010000455.1:0-1665 GCA_964657815.1 Vulcanimicrobiota bacterium
GGCTCAGCGCCATCGTGCAGGCCGAGTGGCACTCGTGGATGCGCACCTCGCGGTTCTGCCGGCGGTAGATCTCCGTCTGCGAGGCGTATTCGTTGACGTAGCCGCCGAAGTCCTTGACGACGACGACGGGCGACATGTTCGGCGGCGGCTGGAGGTAGCTCAAAGCTGCGGCACTCGATGGAACATGATCTCCATCGGTTTAGGAAAACGTGGTGAACGCATTCTTAAGCCCCGCCGTGCGATCCTAACCATGGTAGGGATCGCCCCTCACGGTCACGGTGGCGGACCTCCGCGGCCGAAATCGGGCGCGATCGAGAGGCGCGTAGCAGGGCAGGGGTGATGGCGAGCCAACTCTACCGACGCAACGATCCCGGTTTCGCGGTCTACGTGCACTGGCCGTTCTGCCTCTCCAAGTGCCCCTATTGCGACTTCAACAGCCACGTCCGCGCGACCGCGATCGACGAGGAGCGTTTCGTCCAGGCGTTTCGCTCGGAACTGTCGCACCGCGCCAAGCTGACCAAGGGACGCAGCGTCTCTTCGATCTTCTTCGGCGGCGGCACGCCCTCGCTGATGAAGCCGGGCACCGTCGCCGGCATCCTCGACGCCATCGCCGCGAACTGGACGGTCGAGCCGACCTGTGAGGTCACGCTCGAGGCCAACCCGACCAGCGTCGACGCCAACCGCTTCACCGGCTACCGTCGCGCCGGCGTCAACCGCGTCTCGCTCGGCGTGCAGGCGATGAACGACGCCGACCTGAAGGCACTGGGGCGGCTGCACACGGCCGAGGAGGCGATGAAGGCCGTCGCCATCGCCGGCTCGATCTTCGAGCGCTACTCGTTCGACCTGATGTACGCTCGGCCCCACCAGACGGCGGCGGCGTGGAAGGCCGAGCTCCAGGGCGCCATCGCGCGAGCACGGGACCACATGTCCCTCTACCAGCTGACCATCGAGCCCGACACGATGTTCGAACGGCTGCGCAACGCCGGCAAGCTCAAGGTGCCCTCGCCCGACCAGTGCCGCGTGCTGTGGGACGTCACGCAGGAGACGATGGAGCATGCCGGCCTGCCGGCATACGAGATCTCCAACCACGCCCGGCCCGGCGGGGAGAGCCGGCACAACCTCATCTACTGGCGCTACGGCGAATATGTCGGCGTCGGCCCGGGCGCCCACGGCCGCATCCTTACGCCGCGGGGTCGACGCGCCCATTCCACCGAGCAGCATCCCGAGATGTGGCTCACGGTGGTCGAGAGCGAAGGGCATGGGTTGATCGAGGACGAGCTGCTCTCGACGGAGGAGCAGGGCGACGAGTTCCTGCTGATGGGCTTGCGCCTTTCGGAAGGGATCGAGCCGACGCAATTCGAGGCCGTGTCCAACCGCATGCTCGACCGCAGCCGCATTTCCTCGCTGGTGGAGGACGGCATGGTCGAGATGACCCAAGGCGGCCGTCTGCGCGTCAGCGCCGCCGGATTTCCGTTGCTCGACGCCGTGGTCGCCGATCTGGCCGCCTGACACGAAAAGGCCCCGCCGTGAGGCGAGGCCTTTCCATCGCTATCGTGAACGGGCCGCTCAGTAGCCGTAAGCGCCGTAGCCGTAGGCCGGATAGCCATACCCGTAGCCATAGGCCGGGTAACCGTACCCGCCATAGTAGCCATTGCCGTAGTAGTA
>CAZZWW010000456.1:0-1570 GCA_964657815.1 Vulcanimicrobiota bacterium
CCATCGTGATCCCGCCGCCCAACGTCACCGGCGTGCTGCACATGGGGCACGCGCTCAACAACACGTTGCAGGACATTCTCTGCCGTTACCAGCGCATGCGGGGGCGCGACGTGCTCTGGCAGCCAGGCACCGATCACGCCGGCATCGCCACGCAGATGGTGGTCGAGCGTCAACTCAACGAGCGGCAGGAACCCAACCGACGGCAACTCGGCCGCGCCAAGTTCCTGGAGCGGGTGTGGGCTTGGAAGGCCGAGTCGGGCGGCGCGATCCGCAACCAGCTCGATCGGCTCGGCGCCTCCTGCGACTGGTCGCGCGAGCGCTTCACCATGGACGAGGGTCTCTCCCGCGCCGTGCGCAAGGTCTTCGTCCAGCTGCACAAGGAGGGGCTGATCTACCGCGACAAGCGGCTGGTGAACTGGGACCCGAAGCTGCTCACCGCCGTCAGCGACATCGAGGTGCAGCAGATCGACATCAAAGGCCACCTCTGGCACTTCCGCTATCCCGTGGTCGACGAGGCGGGACAGCCGACGGGGCAGGCCATCGTGGTCGCCACGACGCGACCCGAGACCATGCTCGGCGACACCGGCGTGGCCGTGCATCCCGAGGACGAGCGTTACGCCGCGCTGGTCGGTAAACGCGTGCGCCTGCCGCTGGTCGGCCGGCTCATCCCCATCGTCGCCGACGCCTATTCCGATCCGGAAAAGGGTACGGGCGCGGTGAAGATCACGCCGGCGCACGACTTCAACGATTTCGAGGTCGGCAGGCGGCAGGGGCTCGCGCTCATCAACATCCTCGACGCCGAGGCACGGCTCGCGCTGCAAGGCAACGAGGCCTTCCTGGCGGACCTGCCGCCGAGCGCGGAGGCGGCGAACACCGCGCTGCACCTCCACGGCCTCTCGCGGGAGGAGGCACGCCGCACCATCGTCGAGATGATGGACGAGGCCGGCCTCGTCGAGAAGACCGAGCCGCACCCTCACGCGGTGCCGCACGGCGATCGATCCGGCGTGGTGATCGAGCCCTGGCTGACCGATCAATGGTACGTCGACGCCGCGACCCTGGCCCGGCCGGCGATGGCGGCGGTGCGCGAGGGGCGGACACGCTTCGTGCCTGAGCAATATGCCAAGACCTACTTTCAATGGTTGGAGAACATCCAGCCCTGGTGCATCTCGCGCCAGCTCTGGTGGGGCCATCAGATCCCGGCGTGGTACGGGCCGGACGGGACCGTCTTCGTCGAGGAGACGGCCGAGGCGGCGCAGGCCGCGGCCGACGCGCATTATGGCCGCAAGGCGGTGCTCACGCGCGACGAGGACGTGCTCGACACGTGGTTCTCTTCCGGCCTGTGGCCGTTCTCGACGCTGGGCTGGCCCGACGACACGCGCGACGTCGCGCGCTACTATCCCACCAGCACGCTCGTCACCGGCTTCGACATCATCTTCTTCTGGGTCGCCCGGATGATGATGATGGGGCTGCACCTCCTCGGCGATGTGCCGTTTCGCGACTGCTACATCCATGCCCTCGTCCGCGACGAGAAGGGGGCGAAGATGTCGAAGTCGAAGGGCAACGTCCTCGA
>CAZZWW010000457.1:0-1562 GCA_964657815.1 Vulcanimicrobiota bacterium
CCATGCCGCGCGCGGCATGCTGGGGCACAGCGAGCCGTTCCACGACGCGCCGTTCTTCTGGAGCAACCAGGGTGACAAGCGACTCGACTACGCCGGCTATGCTGCGGACTGGGACGAGATCGTGACCCGCGGCGAGCCGGCCAAGCTCGATTTCATCAGCTACTTCATCAAGGACGGCAAGGCGCTGGCCGCCTGTGCGATCGGCCAGAACCCCCAGATGATTGCCTTCCTGCACCTGCTCGACGAGGGGCGCGTGCCCAATGCGAGTGAACTCGCCGGCGCCGACCTCATGCGGGTTGCGGCGGAGTAGCTCTTCCACAAGAGCAAGAGAGACGGAGCGCGATCCCCGCTTCTCTTGCCGCAGCGCCTCGCGATCTCGATCAGCGGGAGATGTCGCCCTCGAAGCCTGCCAACGCCGCGCCGACCTCGAGGCCGAGGTCGTCCATGTTGTCACGCTCGACGACGTTGACGTCCTCGCCGCGCGCCTGACGCTCGGCCTCCTCCGAGGACCGGGCCACGTTGATCTTGACGTGGACCTCGACCTCCGGGTGAAGCTGAATCGGTAGCGAGTGCACGCCGAGCGTCTTGATCGGGTGGGTCAGCACGACCTGGTTGCGGCCGACCTTGGTGCCGCCGGTGGTCACCGCCTCGGCAATGTCGCGGGTCGAGACCGAGCCGTAGAGGTAGCCTGTCTCGCCGGCCTGGCGGATGATCACGAAGCTCTCGCCGTCGAGATGTTCGCTGACCTGCTCGGCCTCGCTGCGGGCTTCGGCATTGCGGCTCTCGAGATCGGCCTTCTGGCCTTCGAAGCGCTTCTTGTTGGCTTCGGTGGCGCGCAACGCCTTGCCGCCGGGCAGCAGGCAATTGCGGGCATAGCCGTCCTTGACGCGGACGGTTTCGCCCATGTGGCCGAGCTTGGCGACGCGTTCGAGCAGGATCACTTCCATGGAGATTTCCTTTCTGGTTGGTTTTTGATGATCGGCGCCTGCCGATCGCGGAAGGAGAAGGCGGCGTCGAAAAGCCCCAGCAAGGCCCAGAACACCAGCGGCACGAGGCCGTAGACGAAGACCAACGCCGGCATTCGCCAAGTCCGACCTCGTGTCAGCGCATGGACGACGGCCAGGCCTTGGAGCGAGAAGGCGGCCACCAGCGCAGCGCTGACGACGTGGCTGGCGAGAGCGACGGGACCGGTGGTGAAGCTCAGCCCCAGCGACACGGCGAGAAGCAGCGCGGCGAGGCGCGGGAGGCGCAGGTTCCGCGGGATGTCCGGCCAGTCTGTCCCGAACACGCCGGACGTGCGGGCGATGCGCGCCGCGAGCCACATGTTGACGAGGTAGAACACGACGGCGAACGACGCCATCAGCCATGGCACCAGCGCCGAGAACCAGACGGCGGTGCGATGGAGATCGTCGGTGCTCAAGGCCGATTGACCCTTCTCCGCCGCCGCTTTGAGGATCGCTTCGTAGTTGGTGACCAGCGCCGCCTCGAGCGTCGAAAAGCTCCCATGAGCGATGATCTGGACGGCGAAGAGGGTCGCCACCGCGGCGATGGCGAAAAAGGTA
>CAZZWW010000458.1:0-1561 GCA_964657815.1 Vulcanimicrobiota bacterium
GGTGCACCTCGGGGTGGAACTGCAGCCCGTAGAACTTACGGGTCTCGTCGGCGATGACGCAGACCGGGGCGTTGGCCGAGGCGCCGATGCTGGTGAAGCCTTCGGGCAAGCGGGTGACCCGATCGCCGTGGCTCATCCAGACCTGGTGGCGTCCGCGCGCCCAGACTCCCTCGAGCAGCGGCGAATCCGCCGCCGCCTCCACCTCGGCGCGGCCGTATTCGGCGTGGTGCCCGGCCTCGACCACTCCGCCGAGCTGCACCGCCATCAGCTGCTCGCCGTAGCAGATGCCGAGCACGGGGATGCCGGCCTCGAAGATCGCCTGGGGGGCGCGCGGCGACCCGGGCTCCGTCACCGAGGCCGGCCCGCCCGACAGGATCACCGCCTTGGGCGCCATCGTCGTGAAGGCCGCCTCGGCCGACTGGAACGGCACGATCTCGCAATAGACGCCGGCCTCGCGCACGCGCCGCGCGATGAGCTGGGTCACCTGCGAACCGAAATCGACGATGAGCACCTTGTCGTGCTGCGCGAGGATGGTCTCGTGCACGGAATCCTGGGCGGCATCGGCGGCGGTGGTCATGGCACGGACTTAAAAGGTTTCGCCGCCGATTTGAACCTGAAAGCCGTTAGTCGTCCCCCGCCTTACAGAGCGCGACGAGTTGGTCGAGAGCCATGCCCCAGCCCGTCTGGAAGCCCATGGCGTGGTGCGCTGCGCGGCTGGCGGCGTCGCCGTGGATCGCCGTCGCCCTGTATCGCGTGCCGGAGCCGTCCGCCACCATGTCGACGATTGCCGTGAAGGCTGGCATGCCGAGCGGCACCGCAACGGGACGAAAGCCGGCGCCGAGCACGCCGGTGAAGATCAGGCGGCGCTCGGGCTCTATCGCGAGGTAACAGCCAAGATTTGGAAAGAGCTGTCCTTCAGGCGAGCGCATCACCGTCTTGAAGAGGCCGCCCGGTCTGAGGTCGATCTCGCACTCCGCCATTTCCCAAGGCTTCGGCGTGAACCAACGCTTGAGCCGATCCGGGTTGGTCCACGCCGTCCAGACCTTGCCGGTCGGCACGTCGATGACGCGCTCGAGGACGAGGTCGAGCTCCGGATCGCTCGCGGCGAGATTCGCTTGGTTCATGGTGTCTCTCCGTTCACCTGAGCGTCGCGCGCGACGTTATCAGCCGCGCCGTGACCTCGATCTCGAACTTCATGCGCGCGTCGGCGAGACCCGCGACGATCATCGTGGCGGCCGGCCTCACGTCGCCGAAGCAGCGGCGCAGTGCCGGCCAGCAGGCCTCGAAGTCCGAGGCGACAGGCAGGATATAGCGGACGCGGACGACGTCGGAGAACCCGCTGCCGGCCTCCTGCAAGGCCTGCTCGACATTCGCCAGCGCCTGCTCCGCCTGAGCGCCGACATCGCTCGAGATCGTCATCGTCGCGTAGTCGAATCCGGTCGTGCCGGACACGAAGACCCATTCGCCGTCGACGACGGCCCGCGAGTAGCCGATCTCTGCCTCGAACGACGATCCCGACGAGATCAAGCGGCGCATCTCCAACCTCCGCTCCATGACTGTG
>CAZZWW010000459.1:0-1534 GCA_964657815.1 Vulcanimicrobiota bacterium
CGGTTCTTGGCGCCGTCCATCGTGACCACGGCCTGGACGATGAGGTTGTCGAACTCCATCGTCTCGACCAGATCGGAGTTCCAGATCAGCGAGCGGTCGGTGATGCCGATGTCGTCGCTGCCGCCCCACACCTCGTGGATCTTGGTCGAGCCCTCGTCCAGCGTCTCGCCGGTGCGGTAGACCGCGCAATTCTCCTGCATGACCTTCTGCATGCGCAGGCGGATCTCCGCGGTCGACGTCGAGCCTTTGGCGTGACGGATCCGGTCGAGCCGCCCGAGCGCCATGTCGGCGGAGCCCGCCGGCAACTCCGACTGCTTGGCGCCGGGCGTCACCACCTGCGCCGCCTTGAGGCCGGCGGCACGTCCGAACACGACGAGATCGATCAGCGAGTTCGACCCCAGACGGTTGGCGCCGTGCACCGAAACGCAGGCCGCCTCGCCGATCGCCATCAACCCCGGCACGATCACGTCGGGATCGCCGTTCTTCTTCATCAGCACCTCGCCGTGATAGTTCGTGGGGATGCCACCCATGTTGTAATGAACCGTCGGCAGCACCGGGATCGGCTCCTTGGTGAGGTCGACGCCGGCGAAGATGCGCGCCGATTCGGAGATGCCCGGCAGGCGGTCGTGCAGCACCTTGGGGTCGAGATGGTCGAGGTGCAGGTGGATGTGGTCCTTGCCCTTGCCGACGCCCCTGCCCTCGCGAATCTCCATCGTCATGGCGCGGCTGACCATGTCGCGCGGCGCGAGATCCTTCACGCTAGGCGCATAGCGCTCCATGAAGCGCTCGCCCTCGCCGTTGGTGAGGTAGCCGCCCTCGCCGCGGGCGCCCTCGGTGATGAGGCAGCCGGCGCCGTAGATGCCGGTCGGGTGGAACTGCACGAACTCCATGTCCTGCAGCGGCAGGCCGGCGCGCAGCACCATGGCGTTGCCGTCGCCGGTGCAGGTGTGCGCCGAGGTCGCCGAGAAATAGGCGCGGCCGTAGCCCCCGGTGGCCAGCATGACCATCTGCGCGCGGAAGCGGTGGATGGTGCCATCGTCGAGCTTGAGGCAGACCACGCCGACGCAGCGGCCTTCGTCCATGATGAGGTCGATGGCGAAGAACTCGATGAAGAACTCTGTGTCGTTCTTCAGCGCCTGCCCGTACATCGTGTGCAGCATGGCGTGGCCGGTGCGGTCGGCCGCGGCGCAGGTGCGCTGGGCCGGCGGGCCCTTGCCGAAATCCGTCGTCATGCCGCCGAACGGGCGCTGGTAGATCTTGCCTTCCTCGGTGCGAGAGAACGGCACGCCCCAATGCTCGAGCTCGTAGACCGCCTGCGGCGCGTTGCGGCAGAGATACTCGATGGCATCCTGGTCGCCCAGCCAGTCCGACCCCTTCACGGTGTCGTACATGTGCCACTTCCAATTGTCCGAGCCCATGTTGCCGAGCGAGGCGGCGACGCCGCCCTGGGCCGCGACCGTATGCGAGCGCGTCGGGAAGACCTTGGTGATGCAGGCGGTCCGCAGCCCCGCCTGCGAGCAGCCGACAGTGGCGC
>CAZZWW010000460.1:0-1520 GCA_964657815.1 Vulcanimicrobiota bacterium
GTCATTCCGAGGCTCGCGCAGCGCGAACCCGGAATGACACGACCTGTTTGTTGCACTGCAATATAGCCGGCCACTCAAGAATCTCTCAGGAAAAATATCCCGGTTTTCGGCCGCGATCTACTTGCGAGGATTTCGTGACGGCGGCATATCACTGTCACCTGTCGCTACGGCGGGACCGATAAACCTTAGGATCTTCTAAAGAAGAGGCCGCAACGGCCTCCGTAAATCCTGACAATGGAGAGAACCATGAACTGGGTTGCCCCGATCGTCGAAGAGATCTGCGTCGGCATGGAAGTCACGAGCTACGAGTCGGCCGACGCCGGCGTCGAGTTCTAAGCTTCGAAATTCATCACGGGACGAGGACGACGTGAGAACGGTCATCCTTGGATCCGCGGCAGGCGGCGGCGTTCCCCAGTGGAATTGCCGCTGTTTCGTTTGCGAGCTTGCCCGCGCCGGCGACCCTCGCGTGCCGTCTCGGACGCAATCCTCCATCGCGGTGAGCGCCGACGGCGAGCATTGGCTGCTCGTCAATGCCTCCCCGGACATCCGCCAGCAGATCGCCGAGAATCCGGTGCTGCATCCCAGGACCGGGTCCCGCCACTCGCCGATCTCCGCCGTGCTTCTCACCAACGGCGACGTCGACCACGTCGCCGGCCTGCTGACGCTGCGCGAGAGTCAGCCCTACAAGCTGTTCGCCACCGCGACGACGCGCGAAAGCGTCGATGCCAACCGCATCTTCTCCGTCGCCAACCCCGAATTCGTGCCGCGCCTGCCGATCACGCTCGACGAGGCCTTCGAGCCGGTGCCGGGCCTCAGCGTCGAGATGTTCGTGGTGCCGGGCAAGGTGCCGCTGTGGCTCGAGGACGAGACGATGAAGATCGGCGAGGCGACCGAGACCACCGTGGGGCTCGACATCCGCGCCGGCGGCAAGCGGCTGCTCTACATACCCGGCTGCGCCGAGGTGACAGAAGCGGTGAAAGGCCGCATCGAAGGAGCCGACGCGCTCTTGTTCGACGGCACGCTTTGGACCGATGATGAGATGATCGAGGCCGGCCTCGGCGTGAAGAGCGCGCGGCGGATGGGCCACGTGCCGATGTCGGGACCCGGCGGGTCTATCGAAAGTTTAACGGGCGTCGCGGTCGGACGGCGCGTATTTGTCCATATCAACAACACGAACCCCGTCCTCGTCTCCGACACGAGCGAACGGGGTCAGGCCGAGGCCTCCGGTTGGGAGGTCGGTCACGACGGGATGGAGATCGCCCTGTGAACGCAATCATGTCGCCGGCGGAACTCGAGCAGGAGCTGCGCGGCATCGGCGCCAGCCGCTACCACAGCCTCCACCCGTTCCATAAGCTGCTGCACGGCGGCCAGCTGAACCGCGACCAGGTCCAGGCCTGGGCGCTGAATCGCTTCTATTACCAGGCGATGATCCCCATCAAGGACGCCACCATCCTGGCGCGGATGGAGGATCCCGAGCTGCGCCGCATCTGGCGCCAGCGCATCGTCGACCACGACGGCGA
>CAZZWW010000461.1:0-1516 GCA_964657815.1 Vulcanimicrobiota bacterium
TGTCCGCCACCGAGGGCGAGCGGCGCTCCTCGAAGTCGCGGGCCGGCACGGTCGTCACCAAGGCGGGCACCTTGTTCTCGCCGATCCCCGGCGTTCCCGGCACCGGAGAGGCGGAGACCACCACCTCCGGCAAGGCTACGACACCCTCTTGAGCGTGGGCCGCGCTCATCCCCGCCGCACCCATCATCAGGATGCCTGAGGCTTTCTTCCAATTCGAGCGCATGTAGGACCGTGCCGTCAGATGAGATTGATTACATCAATATTTTACGTATGAAATATTTTCTTGAGCAAGACGCATTTCGACAGCAAGACTCTCGAAGTTGCTTTTATGTATCAGTCCATGTTATTATAAGTGGGTCTATATCGGGAAGTTTTCCTAGTTTTTGATGTTTTCACGAGCGATGGAGTGCGTATTTGCAGAACGCTTTTTTTGGGCCGAGTTGGGATGCGGGCCGGATCTCGGCCTCCGGTCTAATCGGCGTCCCGTCTTTTCGAGGATCGACTCGCGGGCAGAAGCCAGAAGCGATGGTCCTTCGGCGAGCCCGGCGTCCTGACCATGTGGAGGTCGACCACTGCGCCAAGCTTGCGGAACTCACGCTCGAAACGCTCGTACGAACTCCCCCAGTAGACGAACGCGCAGGGGAGAAGGGTCCCTTTCGCCATGGCGTGCCCACCCTCCATGAAGCGGATGCGCGAGGAGAAGATGAAGCACACTCCGCGTGCCTCGCGCCATACGTGTCTCTGCCACCCCGCGGAGTTCACCGAGGCCGGCAGAAGCGCGACCACCTGTGCGTCGTGGCGCGACGAAGCGTCCGAGCATTTCGCGAGCCAAGCGTCGAGTGCACCTCGCGCCGACTTGAAAGGGGGATGCACGAAAATCGTCGCGAAATCCCAATCACGCTGCAACCCGTCGGTGCGCGGCGGCAGCCACTCGTTGTCGGCCGCGACGTTCGACCATTCGTTGGAGCACGGGTCGAGCCCGATTCGGCCACCGAAGAACCTACGGACCGCGTCGATGTAGTTGGTCGGCGTGCACCAGTCGCCGTTGATGCGCCGCCTGAGTGCGACCATCTCGTTGGGCGAGCGTCGCGATTGTTGCGGGGACATGCGGTTCGGCCCGCCCGGGATGGGACCGGCCGCAGGTAGCAAGGGAGACTTAGCTCAGAATTAGAGCCGATCCCGGGTCACCGTGAGCATCGGCACGGCGGCAGGCGGCAGCGCCGGCCGCATGGCGCGAGTCTGACGCACGTCAGCGCGCGGCGAGGTCGAGCGTGCGGTGGGGCAGGGCGAGCGGTTGGTGCGAGGCGACCAGGATGGCGCCCCCGGCCGCGGCGTGGCCCGCCATCAGCGCCGTCAGGGTCGCCTGGGCGCCGGTGTCGAGCGCGATCAACGGTTCGTCGAGCAGCCAGATCGGGCGCGGCGCGAGCAGCAGCCGGGCCAGCGCCGCGCGACGTTTCTGCCCGGCCGAGAGATAGGCCGCGGGCAGCGCGGCGAGGCGGGCGATGCCGAAGGCGGC